>NZ_JBSGSG010000094.1:0-35632 GCF_053606765.1 Streptomyces sp. NPDC055189 | reverse complement strand
GCCCGGGGAGCGCGGGGTGAGATCAGCCGGGTCAGTCCGCTGCGATCAGTCCACGGGCTCGATCCACACATTGCGGAAGCGGACCTTGTTGCCGTGGTCCTGCAGCCGGATGGCACCGGCCGCCGCGGACTCGGGATCGCCCGCTCCGGTCTGGCCGTCGACGGCCACGTTGTCGTGGACCTTCTTGCCGTTCCACACGACGGTGATCCTGGCGTCCGCGGTCTTCTTGCCGTCCGCGTCGAAGCGGGCGGCGCGGAAGGTGATGTCGTAGGTCTGCCAGGTCTCCGGCGCGGTCGAGGCGTTCACGTCCGCGGCCTTCTTGGTGTAGATGGCGCCGGCCTCGTTGTTCGCGAGCTTCTCCACGCCGAAGGAGTCCAGGATCTGCACCTCGTAGCGCTCCTGGAGATAGATCCCGCTGTTGCCGCGATCCTGCCCGGTGACATCGTCGGGCAGCTTGGGCACCCGGAATTCGGCGTGCAGCTTGAAGTCGCCGAAGGCCTGCTTGGTGCGGATGTCCCCGCAGCACACCTCGATGGACTTGTCGGCCGTGTGCGGCCACTTCACGCTGCGGCCGTCGGTGTGCTGCCAGGCGGTGGAGGTGCTGCCGCCGGAGAACAGGTCGATACGGGTGTCCGGCCGGCGCACCTCGATCATGTCGAGGTTGATGTGACCGGTGTCCTCGGGCCGGTAGGAGTAGGAGATGGTGTTGCGGCCCTTGCGCAGGGCCAGCTTCTCGGTCTTGGTCGACCAGCGCTTCCATGTCTCGGTCGAGGGCAGGCTGGTCTGGCGCGCCGTCCCGCCGTTCACGCTGACCCCAAGGGTCTTGGTGCCGGCGGAGGGGTTGGGCCCGTTGGAATAGCGCAGGCCCACCGCGTAGGTGCCCTTGGCCGGGGCCTGGACGTCGAAGGTGGCCGTGGCGCCCGGGTCCTTGAAGCTGTCCACGAAGCCGGCGCCGGTGAACCCGGCGTGCTCGGTGTCGATGTCCGCGCCGCCCGAAAGGCGCGCCGACTCGGCGTCATAAGTGGTGACCGGCTCGTCGTGGCCCGGACGCGCGTTGAGGGTGTACCAGGCTTCGGTGGACCACAGTTGCTCGTCGTCGGCCGAGGAGAAGGGGCGCGGTGAGCGTACGTGCACCACCCGGTCGGCCTTGAGGCCGGGGATGGTCAGCTCGACGGTGCGGCGGTCCTTGGAGATACGGGCACCGGTGACCGGCAGGACCTCCTCGTCGATCTTGGGGCCGCCGTAGGCGGGGGTGGGGGCGTAGCGCCACTGCTCGACGGAGTAGGCGCCGCTGGTCAGCTTCTCGACGGTCTTGTCCGACAGCGGCTTGGTGTAGGTCAGTTTGAAGCCGTCATCGGTGGCGCGCATCGTCTTGATGTCGAAGGCGGTCTTGCCGTTGGGGGTGAGCTTTTGCAGACCGAAGCGGAGCTTGCCTTCCTGTCCCCAGTTGCCGTCCGCGCCGAGACCGCCGGTGTAGATCGCCCCGTCGGGTCCGGTGGAGATGCGGCTGATGCCGGCCTCCAGGCCCTGGGTATGGCGGAACACCGCGCCCTGGTACTCGCCGTTGACCTTCTCCAGGTCGGCGCGCTGGAGCCCGCCGTAGGTGACGTCACCGAACATCAACTGCCCGGCGAAGGTGCCCTTCTGCACGGTCATGGGGGTGCTGGGGGAGTTGGCTATCTCGTTCTGCGGCAGCCACAGCACCGGCTTGGTGACCCTGTTGTCGTCGAAGGGGCCTTCGGGGTTGGTGTAGTGGTTGAAGAAGCGGTCCTGCTTGACGTGCACCAGTTTCGAGGCGGGCAGCCAGCCGCCCTGGTTGTCGGTGACGAACAGTTCGTTGTCCGGGCCGCGGCCGATGCCGTTGGGGGTGCGCAGCCCGCCGGCCAGGTAACTGACCTTTCCGCTGGCCTTGTTCACCTTGATGGTGGTGCCGCGGTTCGCGGCGGGCTGCGGATCGGTGGTCGCGCCGCCGTAGTTGATGGCGACGGACAGGTTCAGATAGAAGTTGCCCTTCTCGTAAAGCAGCCCGAACGCGAACTCGTGGAAGTTCCCTCCGTACGGCCACTCGGCGATCTTCCGGATCTCGCCGGCATCGTTGTCGCCGTCGAGGTCGGCGAGCTCGGTCAGCTGGTGCTTCTCCGAGACATACAGCTTGCCGTCCACGTACTTGATGCCCATCGGCTCCTTGAGCCCGTCGGCGATCTTCTTGTACGTGACCTTGTCCGGGCCGGTGTCGCCGGTGACGTTGTCCAGGACGTACACCTGGCCCTTGGTCTCCTGGCTGCCGCCCCAGGTGGTCACCGCGAGGCGGCCGTCGGGCAGCCAGTCCATCGCGGACACCTGCGGCTCGAATCCCTTGGGCCGCAGGTCGGTGAGGTCGTAGCCGGGGTTGACCGATTTCAGCGGCAGGCCGTCGCCGGGGGTGTCGTAGGTGCCCTCGCACTCCTTGCGGCCCGGCGCGGTCACCCGTACGACATCGGCGTCCGTGCTGAGCACGGAGTTGGGCACCAGGGTGAAGGCGTCGGCGCCCGGCGGCTTCCACTGCAGGGTGACCTGCTGGTCATTGCCGCGGTCGAAGTGGTCGATGCGCAGGGGGTGGTAGCCAGGGTCGAGCGTGATCTCGCCGTCCTTGGGCTCGGCGCCGTGCAGCCCGTCGTGGTCGATGACCTGCTTGTCGCCGATGAACAGACGTGAGCCGTCGTCGCTGATCAGACGGAAGGTGTACGCGCCGTTCGAGGGGACGTTGATGTTGCCGATGATCTGCGAGACGAAGTTGTCGGTGAACCCGAAGCCCTCGGTGGAGGACCAGTCGATGGTGGGGATCAGCTTGTCGACGTTGGGGGTCTGGGCGGGCTTGAGGTCGCAGAGCTTGCTCAGCGGGGTCTGGACGTCGAACACTCGCAGGGTGACGCCGGGCTCCTGCGGCGGCAGGTCGGCGAAGGGCTTGTCGGCGGCGCCGGCGGCCGGCGCGGTGAGCCCGGCGGCGAGCAGAAGTCCGAGGAGGATCCCGGTGGTTCTGCCGGCTCTGCCGGTTCTGCGCGGTCTCAGACGCGTGCGGCGGCGGATGCGGTGTGGGGGCGTGGGGTGCTCGTGTGGCGTCACTCTGTCTCCTGCTGGGCGCTGCGAGGCGGCCCGGGCCGCCTCGGCCCGTGTCCGCGGAGTGGAGTTCATGCACATACCGGTGGTGCGGGCTGCGGCTTTTGGCCGCGCGTTGCGCAGACTTCCGTACGAGAGCGACGCCTAGCGTACGAAGCAAGCCTCACATCGTCCATACTTTGTCCTCAACGAGGAGAAACTGGCGTTGAGTTGGTGTACCGGAAGCCGGGCGGCATTCCGGCCGGGCGAGGGTTGATACCGGCACATCGTGGAACTCGCAGGAGTAAGCGAAGAGCGATGGACGCTCGCACGAGCGGCGGATGAAGGAGGCTGGAATCGTCATGGTGGGACGCACCGGAACGATGGAACGGGGTCAGGCGGGGAGCAGCCGGTCGGCCACGACGTCGGGCCGGAGGACGGCAGGCACCATACGGACCTGCATCCCGGCGCGAATCCGCCCGGGTGACCGGGGGCCCGGCGAAGCCGGGACGGCATCCGACTGGAACGTGGTGCGCGGCGAGGACTGATCGCCTCCCCGCGCCCGCCGCTTGTCTCCGGCCACGATCTGACCGGGCCACGATCTGACCCGAAGAGCGATCCCGCCCTGCGGTGACCGTGGGTCACCGCAGAACAGGCGCCGCCCGCACGGCCCGCCTACGTTGAAGGCTCGGGGCCTCGTGCCAGGTGGGAGCCGGGCAGGGGCCCGGCGGACTGCCGGATCGAGGAGCGGGCATGGCTGACACGGGCGGTACGGACAAGATGAAGGGCACGGCCGATGAGATGGCCGGCAAGGCCGTGGGTGACCGCGGCCGGCACGCCGTGGGCAAGACGGAGCAGACCGGGGGCGAGCCCGGGAAGGTCATGGGCGAGGCGCGCGACCGCGCCGGACGGTCCCGCGCATCTCTGCGGCGTCGTTCCGGTTGACCAGCTCCTGCGGCGGTCCGCCCGGTGGTGCGTACGGACCCGCTGCCGCGTACGGATGCGTCACGTACGCAGGCCCGCCGTTCTGCGTCCTCCCGCGGGCCAGGAGCCGCCCCGCCTCGCGACGGTGCCGCCGAGCCCGTCGAGCTGCACCCCGGGAGGGGCGGCAACTCGACCTGACCTGCCGCACACGCGGCCCGGGATCAGTTTCTGGCCAGGGTCTTGCGGGCCTGGGCCCTCTTGACCCTGCGCCGCCGCCTCGATCGCTCGTCCTCGCCCAGTCCGCCCCACACGCCTGCGACCTGTCCGGTCTCCAGCGCCCAGTTGCGGCACCGCTCGATGACCGGGCAGCGATGGCACACCCGCTTCGCGGCCATCAGGTCCTCCTCCGCGGGGCCCGACGTGCCGACCGGAAAGAACAGCTCGGGATCTTCATCAGCACAGGCGGCTCGCTGCCACCACAACTCCATGACGCCTCCTCGCGTCGTCGGATTCCATCGCGCCGCGAGATCTGCCCCGCGCCGCCGGATGTCTGCCGTGACCACGCACTCTTTGCTGTGTCCACGCCGAACTTCAGCGCGGGTTCCCGGGCGCCGCCCCGTGAAACAGAAGGTCTCAGGACCCGCACACGCACCGCACGCATCGCACGCGCAGCGGAAGATCCCGGCGCCGAAGGAGTCAATTCCACCTCGCCGGGCACCCGGCGGCCGGTGGCACAAGCCGCAGCAGCACAAGCCACAGAAGAGGGACCAACAGCCACCGCCGACCGCACCTGTCCCGTCGCTCCGGCGGAGACAGGCGAGGCGGAGCACACCGCGAGCAGGAGGCACCCCCCATGCGAGCACTGACCTGGCAAGGCAAGCGGGACGTCCGCGTAGAGACCGTCCCCGACCCGGTGATCAAATCGCCGACCGACGTCATCGTGCGCGTGACGTCCACCGGCGTCTGCGGATCCGACCTGCACCTGTACGAAGTGCTCGGGCCCTACCTCGACCCCGGCGACATCCTCGGCCACGAGCCGATGGGCATCGTGGAGGAGGTCGGCTCCGCGGTCACCGCCCTGTCGGCCGGTGACCGCGTGGTCGTTCCGTTCAACGTGTCCTGCGGCGACTGCTACATGTGCGACCGGGGCCTGCACTCGCAGTGCGAGACCACCCAGGTCAAGGAGCGCGGCACCGGCGCCTCGCTGTTCGGCTACACCAAGCTTTACGGTCAGGTCCCCGGCGGCCAGGCCGAACTGCTGCGCGTCCCCTTCGGCAACACCCTGCCCATCAAGGTGCCCGATGGACCGCCGGACGACCGGTTCGTCTTCCTCTCCGATGTCCTGCCCACGGCCTGGCAGGCAGTGGAGTACGCCGACATCCCGCCCGGTGGCACGGTGACCGTCCTGGGCCTCGGTCCGATCGGCGCCATGGCCGCACGCATCGCCCTGCACCGCGGCGCAAGCCTCGTGGTGGGCGTGGACCTCGTACCGGAACGCCTCAGCCGCGCCCACGCCGACGGCGTCAAGGCCTTCGACCTGCGCCGCTACGGCAAGGACATCGGCGAGGCGATCCGTGACCTGACGGACGGGCGCGGCACCGACGCGGTCATCGACGCGGTGGGCATGGAGGCCCACGGCGCGCCGCTGGCCAAGGCCGCCCAGTGGGGCGTGGGACTGCTGCCCGACGCCGTGGCCGAGAAGCTGATGGGACGCTTCGGCATCGACCGCCTCGACGCGCTCTACGCGGCCATCGACATCGTCCGGCGCGGCGGCACGATCTCCGTCTCCGGCGTGTACGGCGGCGCGGTCGACCCGATGCCGCTGCTGACCATGTTCGACAAGCAGATCCAGATGCGCATGGGACAGGCCAATGTGCACCGCTGGGTGAGCGACATCCTGCCGCTCCTCACCGACGCGGACCCGCTGGGCGTCGACGCCTTCGCCACCCACCACCTGCCGCTGGAGGACGGTCCGAAGGTCTACCAGATGTTCCAGGACAAGGAAGACGGCATGATCAAGACACTGCTCAAGCCCTGAGCCCGCGGGCCCGAACACGTGGTGCCGCCGCCGCGGCGGCGCGGCACGTGAGAAAGGAGCGCCAGGCGCTCATGGCACAGACCACAGAAAAGCCCCTGTCCGGGCAGAGTGCGGTCGTCACCGGAGGATCGCGGGGCCTCGGCCTGCTCCTGGCCGACCGGCTCGCCGCCCGCGGCGCCACGGTGACCATCGCGGCGCGTGACGCCGGTGAACTCGCCTCGGCCCAGCAGAAGCTGCTCCACCGGCACCCCGGCACCGCCGTCCACACCGCGGTCTGCGACGTCCGTGACCAGGAGGCGGTCCACGCCCTGTTCCGCGCGGCCCACGACACCTGCGGCGGCCCCGACCTGGTCATCGCCAACGCGGGCATCATCCAGGTCGCACCGGTGGAAGCCATCGGTGCCAAGGAGTTCAGGGACGCCATCGACACCATGTACATGGGAGCCGTGCACACCTGCCTGGAGGCCCTTCCGTACCTCAAGGAGAGCGAGCACGGCGGCCGCCTCGGCGTGATCTCCTCCGTGGGCGGCCTGATGGGCGTGCCGCATCTGCTGCCTTATGCCGGTGCCAAGGCGGCAGCAGGTGTCCTTGCGGAGGGGCTGCACGCCGAAGCCGCCGCCGGTGGCGTCAGCGTCACCGCGGTCTATCCCGGCCTGATGCGCACCGGCTCGCATCTGCAGGCCGAGTTCGGCGGCTCGCGCAGCAAGGAGTTCGGCTGGTTCTCCGCGGCGGCCGGCGCGCCCCTGGTCTCGATGAACGCCCAGCGCGCCGCGGAACGCATCGTCAAGGCCGTGGCCGGGCGCCGCACCCGGCTGGTCCTGACGCCGCTGGCGCGGGCCGCCGATCTGGCGCACGGGGTGGCGCCCGCGCTGACGACACGCCTCAACGGCGTGGTGGCGCGTCTGCTGCCGCAGGCGCCGCCGGGACGTCCGCGCCGTCGCCGCGGCGCCGAGGTCGATCCGCCCGATGGGGCGGTGAGCGGCCGGTTCCAGTCGTGGGGCAGCGCCTTGAACGAGCGGTCCGCCGACGCCTACAACCAGCGCGAATCCTGACCCCCGGCTTTCTATCTCCAACCCGCGTTGTTCCTAGAATGGCGGGGTGGAAGACATCGACGCGATCGCGGTGCTGCAGGATCCGGTGCGGCGCCGCCTGTACGAGTACGTGGCGGCCCGGGGCCGTGAAGTGGGCCGCAACGAAGCCGCCGAGGCGGCCGGGGTGGCGCGCAACCTCGCCGCACACCACCTGGACAAGCTGGTGGACGCCGGGTTGCTGGAGAGCGGAAGCCGCCGCCTGACGGGCCGCTCCGGGCCGGGGGCCGGCCGCCCCGCCAAGGTGTACACACGGGCGCGGACCGAGCGGTCGGTGTCGCTGCCCGCCCGCGACTACCGCACCGTCGCCGAACTGCTCGCCGAGGCTGCCGAAGAAGCCGGTCTCGATGCCGGGCTGTTCGCGGCCGCGCGCCGCCGGGGCGAGACGCTGCGCGGAGCGGAAGCACCCTGCGGCGGGCTCGATGAGGCCCTGGAGATGCTGGCCGCCCGCGGCTACGAACCGCACCTGGAAGGCGCCGCCGAGGGCGTCGGGGGCGTGCGGCCCACCGAAGACGACGACGCGGGCACGGATGCGGGCGCAGCCGCGGCGGTGCGGGCGACCGGGACGGCAGCCCCGGTCGTCCGCATGCGCAACTGCCCTTTCCACGCGGTGTCCGAGCGCTTCCCGCCGCTGGTCTGCGGCATGAATCTCGCGCTGCTGGAGGGGCTGATCGGCGCGGACGGTCCGGTCCGCGCCCGCATGGACGCCCGGCCGGGGGAGTGCTGCGTGGTGCTCGAAGCTTCTAAAAACAATGACCATTGACATAGAAAAGCGGGGCGTGCTGGGATGAGGCCATGACCTCATCCGCGCATGGCGCGCACCTCGCCGAGCTCAACATCGCCACGCTCCTCCATCCCCTCGACGACCCGCGCATCGCACCGTTCGTCGAACTGCTCGACCCGGTCAACGCCTCCGCCGACGGCGCACCCGGCTTCGTGTGGCGGCTCGTGGAGGAGGGGGCGGCCGACGCCACGGCCCTGCGCCCGGCGGGCCAGGACGTCATCGTCAACCTGTCGGTGTGGGAAACCCAGGAGGCGCTGTGGGACTTCACCTACCGCAGCGGCCACCTGGAGGTGATGCGCCGGCGACGCGACTGGTTCGAACGGCACGTCACGGCGCACCTGGTGCTCTGGTGGGTCCCCGCCGGCCACCTCCCCACGGTCGGCGAGGCTTTGGAGCGGCTGGCGGACCTGCAGACCCACGGGCCCTCCCCGCGCGCCTTCACCTTCGCCTCCTCCTATACCGCGGCCGAGGCCGCCGCGCACCTTGAGGCCGGGGATGCGGCAGCGGTGTAGGAACAGGCAGCGTTCTCAACGCAGTTGACGGTCAGCGCAGCCGGCGCAGGAAGACATCGGCCGCGGCGTTGTTGTCGCCGGCCACGAGGTTTCCGGCGGGGGAGTCGAACACCACCGCACCGCCGCCCTCGCTGACACCGGTCCGCGGCCCGGGCTCGGTGTCCTCGGCCACCGGCTCGCTCTCCCCGCTGATCAGGCTCACCTCCCCGCTCTCCATGTCCCGCAGGAAGACATCCGCGCTGCTGTCGCCGTCCGCGTCAGGGGCGAGGTTGGAGGCGACGGAGGTGAACACCGCATAGCGGCCGTCCCCGCTCAGCGACACATCGTCGCTGTCCCCGTTGGCCGGTGTGCCGTCCGGGGCGGCGCTGACCAACCGCATGCGCTTGGCCTCGCGGTCGTAGAGAAAGACGTTGTGCGCACTGGTCGGCACCGGTCCCTCGGGGCGCAGCACCCGGGAGGACGAAGTGAAGGCCGCATAGCGGGCGTCACCGCTGAGAACGGCGTCCCAGGAGGGGGTCTTGCGGTTGTAGGCCTGCGGAATGCTGATGAGTTCCGTGGTGCCCTTCTCCCGGTCGCGCAGGAAGATGTCCGTCGCGGAGGAGTGGTCCTCCACCCCGGCCAGATTGCCGGCGTTGGAGGTGAAGGCCAGATACCGCCCGCCCGAGCCGCCCGCGAACGCGGGAGCGAAGGCGTCCCCCTGCCCCTGCCGGCCCGCATTGTCGAGCTGGGCAAGCTCGGTGGTCTTCTTCTTGCGGTCATAGAGGAAGACATCGTCCCGCTCGTTGGCATCGCCCGCCACGAGGTCCTCGGCGCCCGACGCGTACGCCACGTAGCGGCCGTCGCCGCTGACCACGGGGTCGTACGTCAGCTGGCTGCGCAGCCCGTCGTAGGACGCGCCCGTCGCGCTGATCCGCTGGGTCCTGCCGGTGTCCCGGTCGTGCAGGAAGACGTCGTCGAGGTCGTTGGGATCACCGTTGACGAGATCGTCGGCGGTGGAGGTGAAGACCACGTACCGCCCGTCCGGACTGATCGAGACCTCCCGTACGACACCATGGCTCGCCTTCCCGTTGCTTCTGACGCTGACGCGCTCCGTCCTGCCCGTGCGCAGATCGCGGACGAAGGCGTCGGGCGTGCCATTGGTGTCGCTCGCGACGAGGTTGCGGGAAGCCGATACGAACGCGACGTAGCGCCCGTCCGCGCTGATGGCGGGACTCGTCGAAGCGGCATTGCCCTCGGCACCCTCCGGACCGACGCTCACCCGCTCGGTGCGCGGCACGGCGGGATCGGCGGACGCGCCCGCGGGGGACAGCACGGTCACGGCGCAAAGAGCGGCGAGTACGGCGCTGGCGGCCGCCACGCGCTGATGAACGGTCATCGTCGGTTCCTCCTGTGTCGACAGCGATCTCCGTGTGCCGTCCGGGCATGCTCGGGAAGAGGGAGGGCGCGCCGATGCGTGCCGCTCCCCGCGCTGTCGTGCACTGCCGTGCGCTGTCCCCCCGTGGGCCCGGCCCCGGCCGCGGCGAGCGGGCCGGCCGCAGAGGGCCACGCGCTCGCGCCGGAACCCCCGGCCATCAGCCATGTCGGCGATCGGTCACGACCAGGTGCACCGTAGGCGAGCGAACACCGCGGGACCCCGGGGGTCAATGTGTCGCGCGCCCTCCGCGGTGCGGATGCGCCGGTTGCATCAGTGGCGCCGGGCGCTTCGGCGGACTTTTGTGCCGTACTCGCGCGGAATGGGCAACCATCGACGCTGTTCCGAGGCGGCCCGAGACGTGGCGGAGCTCTCGCGGTCCGGCGTTACGGGACAGGCCTGACGCCGCGTGCCGATTCCTCAACTTCCCTCATGCGCAGTGGATGCGCCACACCTTGAAAGCTCGCAACCTTCGGTCACTCCTGTCGTTGGAATGGCGAATGGCTCCGATTCGGTACTGCTGATGCATCGGGGTCACGGCGAATCCGCATTGTTGACTCCGGCTACTGGAGCTACGGCACCTTGCACATCTCATTCCTCATCCATAATTCCTTCGGATTCGGCGGCACGATCCGTACCACGATCAATCTCGCCAACGCCCTTGCCGAGCAACATGATGTGGAGATCGTGTCGGTCTACCGGCACCGAGATGCTCCGGTCTTCCCTCTTCATCCTCTGATCCGGCTGCGGCACCTGGTGGATTTGCGCAAGGGCACGCAGGGATACGAGGGTGACCTGCCCGAAGCCAGAAGACCTGCTGCCGTCTTTCCCCGGCACGAAACGCAGTACCCGCACTACAGCAGGCTGACCGACCAGCGGATCGCGCAGCATCTGAACAGCCTGACCAGTGACGTCGTCGTGGGTACGCGGCCGGGCCTGAACGCGCACATCTGCCTGCAGGCCAAACGGGGGCCGCTGCGCGTCGGGCAGGAACACCTGACGTTCGACAATCACTCGCGACCTCTGCGCCTTACGCTGCGCCGGCTGTACCCGCAGCTGGACATGCTGACGACCACGACTTCGGCTGATGCGGACACTTATCGCAAGCGCATGACGCTTCCGGGCGTACGCGTCGAGGCATTTCCCAATCCCGTCCCGGCGCCGCAGAACGCCCCACCGGGCGTCAGGGACAAAGCGGTGGTCGCCGCGGGAAGACTCGTCCCGACCAAACGCTACGACCTTCTCATCCGGGCATTCGCCACGGTCCGCGCCGTGCGTCCTGACTGGGACCTGCGTATTTACGGCCCCGGTGTCGCGGGAGGCCACGGGACGAAACTCCAGCGGCTCATCGAGGAACTGGGCATGGAAGGCCACGTTTTCCTCAAGGGCGCAATTGCTCCCCTGGAGCCCGAGTGGCTCAAAGCGGGGCTGGCCGCGAGCGCCTCCGATCACGAGTCCTTCGGCATGACCATCGTTGAAGCCATGCGGTGCGGCGTGCCCGTCGTCTCCACCGACTGTCCACTGGGGCCGAGAGAAATCATCGCCGATGGAGTGGACGGGTGCCTCGTGCCGATGGGTGATGAGGAGGCCCTCGCCCGAAAACTGCTGGAACTCATCAACGGGGACGAGCTCCGTCACCGTATGGCTGAGGCGGCACTTCAGTCCTCCGCGCGATATGAGCCGGCGCTCATCGCGGACCGCTTCGCCGACACCTGTGCACAACTGACGAGCCGGCATGGATCCGGCCGGTCCCTCAGAACGGTCCTGCACCAGACCCGGGGCTCAGTGATCGGCGCGGCCTACGTCGTCAAAGACACGGTGAAAAGGAAACTCAACTGACCGGGGTCAGATGTCGAGGAAGCGGACGTCCTTGGCGTTGCGCTGGATGAAGTGGCGGCGGGCTTCGACGTCTTCGCCCATCAGGACGGAGAAGAGGTCGTCGGCGACGGCCGCGTCCTCGAGTGTGACCTGTCCCAGGACCCGGTGGCCGGGGTCCATGGTGGTGACGCGCAGTTCTTCGGCGTTCATCTCGCCCAGGCCCTTGAAGCGCTGGACGGAGTCGTCCTTGGTCCGGCGGCCGTCCTGCCGGCCGCGTTCCAGGAGCAGGGTGCGTTCGCGGTCGGAGTAGGCGTATTCGACGTGGTCCCGGCTCCACTTGATTTTGTACAGCGGGGGGCGGGAGAGATGGACGTGGCCCTCCTCGATCAGGGGGCGCATGAAGCGGAACAGGAAGGTCAGCAGCAGGGTGTTGATGTGCTGGCCGTCGACGTCGGCGTCCGCCATCAGGATGATCTTGTGGTAGCGGAGCTTGGCGATGTCGAAGTCCTCGTGCACGCCCGTCCCGAACGCGGAGATGATGGCCTGGATCTCCTGGTTGTGCAGGATTTTGTCGATCCGGGCCTTCTCCACGTTGAGGATCTTGCCGCGGATCGGGAGGATCGCCTGGTACTGCGGGTTGCGGCCGGACTTGGCCGAACCGCCGGCGGAGTCTCCTTCCACGATGAAGATCTCCGACATGGCGGGGTCGTTCGACTGGCAGTCGGACAACTTGCCCGGCAGCGCCGCCGTTTCCAGCAGGCCCTTGCGGCGGGTCAGGTCGCGCGCCTTGCGGGCCGCGACCCGGGCCGTGGCCGCCTGGATGGCCTTGCGCACGATGTCGGCGACCTCGTGCGGGTTGCGGTCGAACCAGTCGCTCAGGTGCTCGTGGACGACCTTGTGCACGAAGGTCTTCGCCTCGGTGTTGCCCAGTTTGGTCTTGGTCTGGCCCTCGAACTGCGGCTCGCCGAGCTTGACCGAGATGATCGCGGTCAGGCCCTCGCGGATGTCCTCGCCGGAGAGGTTGGCGTCCTTGTCCCGCAGCAGCTTCTTCTCCCGCGCGTAGCGGTTGACCACGGTGGTCAGTGCCGTGCGGAAGCCCTCCTCGTGGGTGCCGCCCTCATGGGTGTGGATGGCGTTGGCGTAGGAGTACACGCTGTCGGTGTACTGGCCGTTCCACTGCAGCGCGACCTCGACCGACAGCAGTCGTCCGGTGTCCGCGGCGGCGAGGGTGATGACCGAGGGGTGGACCGGCTCGCCCTTGCGGGCATTGAGGTAGGCGACGAAGTCGGTGATGCCGCCGTCGTAGCGGTAGGAGGCCGTCTTGGCTGCCGGGTCCGGGCCGGCCTCGTCGGCCGCGGCGGTCGCGCGTGCGGAGGACCGTTCGTCGGCCAGGGTCAGGGTGAGCCCTCGGTTGAGGAAGGCCATCTCCTGGAAACGCCTGGCCAGCGTCTCGAAGGAGTAGTTGGTGGTCTCGAAGATGTCGCCGTCCGCCCAGAACGTCAGGGAGGTGCCCGTCCGGGAGGTGGCCTCGTGGCGGGCCGGCGGGGCGGTGGGGGCGCCGCTCCGGTAGTCCTGCGTCCAGCGGTGGCCGTCGGTCCAGATCTGCGCCGACAGCCGGGTCGACAGGGCGTTGACCACCGACAGGCCCACCCCGTGCAGGCCGCCGGAGACCGCATACCCGCCGCCCCCGAACTTCCCGCCCGCGTGCAGGACGGTCAGCACCACCTCGACGGCCGGTCGCTTCTCCGCCGGGTGCAGGCCCACCGGGATGCCGCGGCCGTTGTCGACCACCCGCACCCCGCCGTCGGCCAGGATCGTCACGTCGATCCGGTCGGCCACCCCCGCAAGCGCCTCGTCCACGGAGTTGTCCACGAGTTCCTGCACGAGGTGGTGCAGGCCCTGCTCTCCCGTGGAGCCGATGTACATCGCGGGCCGCTTGCGGACGGCGTCCAGGCCGTCCAGAACAGTGATCGCGTTGGCGTCGTACGCCGCCGCCCCCACCTGCCCCGGCTGCTGAGATCCGGGAGTTTCGGTGGCGATGCGCGTGTCGTAAGTGCTCACAGATGCTCTCTTTCGGGCATGGCGGACCGCGCTCTCGCACCGTGTGGTGGGAGAGCGGCCGGACAGCAGGCGGAGACGGGGCACGGCAGCGCAAACAGGGCCCCGGAGGCTCGCGAACCTCGGGACCGGTGACTGCCGGGACGCTGGCCAGATTACCGGAGGTGGCCCTCATTGAAGGGGCGAGAGGCCCTCCATGTGCCGCTGTGAGCCTCTTGCTTGGCTGGAGTCGATCCCCCCTGCATCGACTCCTCGAAAATGCGGCAACGGGCCGCCAGGTGGCCTTATTGGTGCCAGGCCGCGTGGAGCTCCAGGCGCTATTTCCGGCGTACCCTCCGCCAGCCGCCAGCCGTCGGGATGGCGCCACCTACCCTGGACGTGCTGACCGCGTTCCCCGCCCAGCACGAGACAGCCAAATTCAACCTGCGGGTGTTCGAACTGCCCGAGAGACCGGAGATCATGTCGAGCCTCCCCATGTCCCCGTCCGCCGCCCCCGGCGGCACCGCATGAGCGGCCTGCTGCGGGTGGAGCGCGAGCAGGGCACCGCCACCCTCACGCTCGACGACCCCGACCGCCGCAACATCCTCTCCGGCCTGCTCGTCGGCGAACTGCTCTCCGCCTTCGACGAGTTGGAGGACGACCCGGCCGTCACCTCAGTCGTGATCACCGGGGCGGGCACGGCCTTCTGCGCCGGAGCCGACCTCACGGACCTCACGGCCGCGGCCGAGGGCGACTCCTCGGGCGTCGAGACCGTCTACGAGTCCTTCCTGCGGGTGGCCCGCTCTCCGCTGCCCACCATCGCCGCCGTCAACGGCCCGGCGGTCGGCGCCGGCCTCAACCTCGCGCTGGCCTGCGACGTACGGGTGGCCGCCGAATCGGCCCGGTTCGACACGCGCTTCCTCAAGCTCGGCCTGCACCCGGGCGGCGGCCACACCTGGATGCTGCACCGTCTGGTCGGCCCGCAGACGGCCGCCGCCATGGTGCTCTTCGGCGAACGCCTGGACGGCGCGGCGGCCGCGTCCGCAGGCTTGGCCCACCGGTGCGTCCCCGACGCGGACTTGCTCCCGGCGGCCCACGCCCTCGCCGCCGCAGCGGGCACCGTCGAACCGGAACTCCTGCGCCGGACCAAACAAACGCTGCGGCGCGCGGGCGACGGACGGGGCCACGACCAGGTGGTGGAGGAGGAGACGCGGGAGCAGCTGTGGTCGCTCGCCCTGCCCGGCACCGCACAGCGCCTGCGCGGGCTCCGGAAGAAACCCGAGAGCTGAAGTCCGCCTCGCACCCGGGGGTGGCGTGGGTGACGAGCAGTCATCCTGCGACCAGGACCGCAGGCGTCAGCTGGGGGAGCGACGAGGTGCCCTGACCTGAAGGGTCGCGAGGCCCGGGGCCTGTTCGCCGAAGTGGCGCCCCAGATGGCGTCGGACGAAACGATCGCCGCTGCGCAGCAGGTAGGCGCGGCCCGCGGTGGTGCGTCCGAGGATCTGGTAGCGCACGAGGTTGGCAGCCACCAGGGGCGGAACGGCCCAGGGCCAGGCCGGGGGCAGTTTGAGGTCCCGCATGCCCTGGCGGCCGAGGAAGTAGCGCAGCATGCTCAGCAGCCGCGCTCGTGCGTAGGTGCGGCGCACGCGGGAGAAGCGGGCGAAGTGCAGGGCGCCCTGGGTCTCCACCAGGGCGTTGGCCAGGGGCGGACCGGCGGGACCGCCATAGCTCTGGGTGAGCAGCAAGTGGTAGTTCAGGCGGTGTTGGAGAAGCTCGCGGTCGCAGAGCCAGTCCTCGTCGACGCCCATCAGATGGCCGACGTACTTCCACAGGTGCATGAGCGCACGGGATTCGCCGCGGGTGACGCGCACCCCGAGCAGCCGCACTCCCAGCAGCTGGACGGCGTTGAACAGGCCCAGAGTGGCCGCGAGATCGGACTGGTTGACCGGCAGCCCCCCGCGGCCGGTGTCCCAGTCACCGCTCTGCTCGAGCTGGTGGTTGACCAGGGCGTGCATGAGCCGTACGTGCAGCGTGAGTTGGAAGCCCTGGCCGTGGCGGCGCATCGCGTCATGGCCGGCGACCGCGGTCGCCCACTGCTGGGTCTCGGCGATCCTGCGCAGGGCGGAGCCTCCGGTAAGGCCGCCGGTCTCGACCAGCACCCGCGGCGGCCCGTCGAAGCGGTAGGAGCCGATCAGCGCCAACTGCGTCATGACGTCAGCCGCGTTGCGGCCGAATCGGCGGGCCACCCGGCCGCCCTCGTTGACCAGGTCGAAGTCCACCCAGTCCGGCACCGGATCGACCGCCGCGAAGAAGTCGCGCAGTGCCCTGGAAGGGTTCGCCACCGCATCGATCCCCTCGGCCAGCGCATGGCGGAACTGCCGCATCGTCACCTTGCCCGGGTGCGCCGCGTCGGTGATCCGCAGTGCGCTCGCCAGCGCCGCCCCGACCTCGTCGCGCGCCGTCAACCGCTCCCCGATGGTCGCCAACAGGCGCTGATCCACGCGGCCTTGGCCCGCAAGCAGGATCCGCAGCGGCCTGCCCCGCCGGCGGTTGAGGCGCTCCGTCTCGCGGAAACGCCGGGGACAGACGGTCGAGACCGCCTTGGTGCTGCTTGCCCCGGCAGAGGTATCACGCTGGTGCGACTCGTGTGCGACCATGACTCGATGCTGACCGCTCCTCGTACTCGCGTTCAATTCGCGTTCTGACACCCATGTCAACGCCCCGCCGGAACACGCGGAGTGCCACGACCTCTCGCGTTTCCCCGCGCAGAACACCCCGCCAGGACCGGTCGCGGGCGATGGTGGAGCGCATCCTCGACGCCGCCCGGCACGTCCTGGCCGAGCACGGCTACGAAGGCGCGTCGACCAGCCGCATCGCGGCAACAGCAGAGATCAGCCTCGGTTCGCTCTACCAGTACTTTCCGCACAAGGACGCCATCGTCTCGGCGGTACTGGAACGCTACAGCGACACACTGGTCTCCCGCGTCACCGCCCGGATGACCGATCAGTTCGACCAGCCCGCGCCCGTGATCATCCAAGCCACGCTCGCCGCGCTCGTCGACGGGCTCGACGTGGAGCCGCCCTTCCTGCGCGTGGCGGTCGAGCACGGCCCCCGGCTCGACGACGGCCGGGCGCTGCGGGCCTTCGAGCAGCGCATCGGTGAGCTGGTTCTCGCCTATCTGATGACACAGCGTCAGAATCTGCGCCCGGACACCCCTCTCGACACGGCGGTGTGGATGCTGGTGCGCACCGTCGAGCACCTCACCGTGCGCTACCTGCTCGACCGGCCGCCCATCCCCAGGGAACAGTTCCTCAAGGAGCTCACCCGGCTCGCTCTCAGTTACCTCAGGCCGACCCCCTGACGTACCCCTAGACGGGACCGGCGGCCCGGAGCAGCCGACGTCTCGACGTGACCGCAACCTTCTTGCACACTGGCCGCCACAGCTTTGGACACATTCACCCGGTGAGGGCGCTTTGGCAGACTCGCTCGCACACGAGCCGCGGAAGGCCGGCGAGAGGTTGTCACCGGCGGCTGACGGCGGAGGCGCCCCGAAGTCCCGACGCCGCGGCTCCGCGTCGGGCACCGGGCCCGTCCTGGGACGCGCCCTGCAGATCCTCGGCGCGTTCAGCGCGAAGTGCCCGGAGATGACGCTGAGCGAGCTGTCGCGGCGCTCCGGCCTTCCGGTGTCAACCGTGCACCGGATGCTCGGCGAACTCCTCACCTGGGGAGCCCTGGAACGCGGGGACAACGGGCGCTACCGCGTCGGGTTGCGCCTGTGGGAAGTCGCCTCCCTCGCGCCGCGCGGACAGGGCCTGCGCGAGAGTGCCCTGCCGTTCCTGGAGGACCTCTCCCACGTCACCCGCGAGAACGTGCAGCTTGCGGTGCGCGAGGGCACGGAGGTCGTCTTCGTCGAGCGCATCGCGGGGTCCGGCGCAGTGCCCGTACTGACGCGGGTGGGCGGGCGTTTCGCCCTCACGGCCACCGGTGTGGGCCTGGTGCTGCTGGCGCACGCCCCGGCCGAGGTACAGCAGCAGGCGCTCGCGGGCCCCCTCGAACGGTTCACGCCGGACACCGTCACCGATCCGGGCGTGCTGCGGCGCATGCTGGCCGAGGTGCGGACCAATGGCTACGCGATCAGCGACCGCCAGGTCACGATGGACGCCGTGTCGGTCGCCGCACCGGTGTACCGCGGCAGCACGGTGATCGCCTCGGTGTCCCTGGTGGTCCGGCACGGCACCGCCTCCGCGCACAGCCTCGCCCACCTCGTCCGCACGAGCGCCCGGGCGATCTCCCGCGCCATGACCACGCCGTAGCTCTGCGATCCGCACCGCGCCAACGCCGCGCCTGGGTCCTGCGCGATGCCGACTGCGCCCTGCGCCCTGCGCCCCGCGCCCTGTGCGGACGGGACTTGACGGGCCGGAGACAGATGTTTCCCGGCATCCGGAAAGCCCCCTGGTGACCCGGGGGCGCCGAGCCCACGATGGAGCGCACCGGTCGACGTCCCCGATGCGATCCGCCGGGGCCGCACCTGCCTGACGGGCTCTCACGGCCGCCGGTGACCACCCGCTCCGCGCGCCACCCGCACCAAGCCGCTGCCCACGGGCGGCGCAGGCACTCGCGCCCATCCCGTCAGCCGCACGCGCACGCGAACGCACACGCCGCACCGCTCCTCCCCGAAGGGACAGATCATGACTGCTTTCGTACGCAATCAGTGGTACGTCGCTGCCTACGGCCGCGAGGTCGGGCGCGAGCTGCTCGGCCGCACCGTGCTGGGCGAGCCGATCCTGCTGTACCGCACGCAGGACGGCAGGGCGGTGGCCATGTCCGAGCGCTGTGTGCACCGCCGCTTCCCGCTGTCGCAGGCGCCGACCCGGCTGGACGGAGACCGGGTGGTGTGCGGCTACCACGGCTTCACCTACGACACCGACGGCGGCTGCGTCTTCGTACCCGGCCAGCAGCGCAGCCCGCGCACGGCGCGCCTGAAAACGTACCCGGTGATCGAGCAGGACTCCTTCGTCTGGGTATGGATCGGCGACCGCGAACCCGGTCACACCCCGCCGCCCCGCGCCCCGTGGATGGACTCGCCGCAGTACACCGTGGTGTCGGGCATGGAGCCGATCGACGCCGACTACGGCCTGCTCGTCGACAACCTCATGGACCTGTCGCACGAGACGTATCTGCACGGCGGTTACATCGGCACACCGGAGGTGGCCGCGACGCCCATCACCACCGAGGTCGACGACACGGCCGGCATCGTGCACGTCAGCCGCCACATGGACGACGCGGAATGTCCGCCGTTCTACGCCAAGTCCACGGGCATCGCGGGCCGCATCAGCCGCTGGCAGGACATCGAATACCACGCACCATGTCTCTATCTGCTGCACTCGCGCATCGCGCCCGCCGGCGCCCCCGGGCCGAACCCGGACGGCAGCGACCCGTACGCCTTCCACGTGGAGGTCGTCTACGCCATCACCCCGTCGACGGAGAAGACCACGTACGACTTCTGGGCAGTGGCCCGCGACTTCGCCATCGAAGACCAGGACGTGTCCACTTTCCTGCACGGCAACAACCACACGGTGGTCATGCAGGACGTCGTGGCCCTCAACGTGCTGCAGAAGTCCCTGGACACCGAGCAGGCCGGCTATCAGGAACTGAGCATCAACATCGACACGGGCGGGCTCGCCGCCCGCCGCATCCTCGCTCGCCTGGCCCGGGAGGAAACCGCGGCGCGGGACGGCCGGGTGGTGGCACCGTGAATCCGCTGCACCCGGTTATCCCACTGCACCCGGTGAACCCGCTGCACCCACCCGTCCTCTCCGGCGAGGACGTCTACCGCATCCACTGGGTGCTTGGCACCGACCGGCTCCTCGCTGTCTGCCACTGCGGTGCGCAGCGGGAGTTCGAGGACCCGGTGGTGTTGTGGGACTGGCTCACGGGCCACCCCGAGGACCACCACCCCGGTCCCGGCCCGCAGGCCGCCCCTGCTCCCGCGCCCGCCCCTCAGCCTCGGCAGGCGGATTTCGCCTGAAGCCGCCCCGGCCCGGAAACCTGAAGCCGCACGGCCCGGAAAGAGATCATCACCATGAATGCCACCAGCCCGCCACGCACCGGGGACGAACTCGACCTGACCCTGGCGCACAAGGAGCCCCTCGCCGAAGGCGTCGTCCGGCTCACCCTGACCCATCCATCCGGCGAGCGGCTGCCCGCGTGGAGCCCGGGCGCTCACATCGACCTGATGCTGGGCCCTGGCCTCGTACGGCAGTACTCGCTGTGCGGAAACCCGCAGGACACCTCCCGCCTCCAAGTGGCCGTGCTGCACGAGCCGGAGAGCCGGGGCGGCTCCGCGTACGTGCACCACACGCTGGCCGAGGGCGACACGGTCCGGGTGAGCGGCCCCCGCAACCATTTCCGACTGGCCGCCTCCCCGCGCTACCTGTTCCTCGCGGGCGGCATCGGCATCACCCCGATCCTGCCGATGATCGCCGCAGCCGACCGGCAGGGAGCCGACTGGCGGCTGGTGTACGGCGGACGCAGCCGCGCCACCATGGCCTTCACCGGGCAGCTGGCCAGGGACCATCCTCAGCGGGTTGACCTGCGCCCCCAGGACGAGAGCGGCCTGCTCGACCTGGACGGACTGCTCGGCAGCCCCGCCGCCGACACCCTCGTCTACTGCTGCGGTCCAGGGCCGCTCCTCGACGCGGTCGAACGGCGCTGTGCCTCCTGGCCGCAGGGCACGCTGCATCTGGAGCGCTTCACGCCGAGGGAGCAGGCGGACGACGCCCCCGCCGCCTCTTTCGAGGTGGAACTCTCCCGCACCGGCATCACGGTGAGCGTCCCGCCGGACAAGAGCGTCCTTGAGAGTGTCGAGGCAGCGGGCGTGCCCGTCCTGTCCTCGTGCCACGAGGGCACGTGCGGCACCTGCGAGACCGCGGTCCTCGACGGCCGGGTGGACCACCGCGACTCCCTCCTCACCCCCGCGGAGCAGGCGGGCAACGACACGATGTTCATCTGCGTCTCGCGTGCGGCGGGCCCGCGCCTTGTCCTGGACCTGTGATCCGCTGCTGACGGGAGCCTTGCGGCAAGCCCCACTCCGGCATTGCGGACTCACTGGGTTTTCCTGTGGCTGCCACTGGGGGAGGGGATCTTGTCCCGTGAAAGACGCACTGATTGGCTCGTCCGCACCCCCGGATACACCCTGCGCGGAAGGCTGCCCCTGCGATGACGACGATTCCCCTGCCGATCGGCCTGGTCCAGACGGCCGCGCGCCATCACGCCGCCGACGACCTGGACGCGTTTGCCGCGGACGTCCGCCGAGCCGTCGCGGCGCACCCCGAGGTCCGGCTGCTGGCGTATCCAGAACTGCACCTGTGCGGTCACAAGGCGGGCGAGGACCCGGAGGCGGTCATGACCGCCGCGGCCCAGCCCCTGGACGGCCCCCGCGGCACCCAACTGGCCTCCCTCGCACACGAACTGGGCATCTGGCTCGTGCCCGGCACGGTGTACGAGGAGGGCGCGGACGGCCGCATCTACAACACGGCCCCCGTCTACTCGCCCGCGGGCGAACGAGTCGCGGAGTACCGCAAGATCTTCCCGTGGCGGCCCTACGAGACCACCGCGTCCGGCAGTCGCTTCGTGGTCTTCGACATGGAGGACTACGGACGCGTGGGAATGACGATCTGCTACGACGCCTGGTTCCCCGAAACCACCCGCCATCTGGCATGGCAGGGCGCCGACCTCGTACTGAACCTGGTGCGCACACCCACCGTCGACCGCGCCCAGGAAGTCGTCCTCGCACAGGCCAACGCGATCGTGAACCAGGTGTTCATGGCGAGCCTCAACGCGGCCGCGCCGGACGGCGTCGGGCGCAGCATCGTCGTAGACCCCGAGGGACACACGCGCGCCGAGGCCGGGCCGGGCCAGGAAGAGATCCTCACGGACGTGCTCGACCTCGCCGAGGCCCGCCGGGTGCGCACGCGGGGAACCGAGGGCCTCACCCGCGTGTGGGACCCGTTCGCGGACGACCAGCCACCGCTCGAACTCCCCCTGTACGCGGGCCGGATCGATCCCGAGCGCTGGCGCCGAGGAGCCCGGCCGTGACGCAACCCCCTCGCGGTGACGGTCCGGCCGATCTCCGCCCTGCGTCCGCACGACGCGATCAGCCGGCCACCGACCGGTCCGCAGCAGACGGCGATCACGTCATCGGCCCGGGAGCCGCCCAGCTGCTCCTCACCGCCCGTGCCCCGGACACCGTTCCCAGCCGCGCCGGGATGTGACCTCCCGGGGGATCGGCGCGGAGGCTGATGTCCTGCTTCCTGTGATCGCCGGTGCGACACTGGGAGAGTGACGGAGACCGAGCGGCAGAGGGATCGGCGCCTGGAGCGAGCCATTCTGGACCTGCTGGAGCATCGTGGCCCGACCGCGTCGATCTGCCCGTCCGATGCCGCGCGGGCGGCGTACGACGGGGACGGCGACGGCTGGCGCGAGCTGATGGAACCGACCCGCCGCGTGGCCAGGCGGCTGGTGAGCGCAGGCGAGGTGGAAATCACCCAGTCGGGTCGCCGCGTCGACCCGGCCAAGGCCCGTGGCCCGATCCGTATCCGCCGCCCCCGCTGACAAGCCGGCGGCAGTTCCCCGGCTTCCGCCGGCGCTCAATCGTGGTCGTCTGACCCGAGGGGCCCGGTCGATGCCACGGCCGCCGGCGGGACGGTACGAAAGGCTTCGGCCACTGCCGTGTTGAGCACCGTCACCACTGCCACGATCCCCGCAGCCACGGAGTGGCCCACCGCGTACAGGGCGGCGGCGCCTCCGCCGAGCACCAGTGCTTTGACTACCAGGACGAACGGAAGGCGCGGTCGCAGTCGCGCACGGGGCGCGGCGAACAACGCCCAGAGCACGATGGCCAGCAGAGGCGTTCCCACACCGAGCAGGAGCCGTAGGGCGCCCTCGTGACCTGCGCCAAATCCCCACCAGCTCAAGAAGCCCAGCGCGGCGAGTTCGAGCAGGAATGCCAGGGCCTCGTTGGCGGCGTACCAGGGCCGTGCATCGAGCCCGGCCACACCATCGGCGTTCCCCGCCATGTGATCCCCCGTCTTCGGCGGGCCCCAGCATGACACGGCGGTGACAGCCTGGACGCGGCGTACAGCGGAGTGAGGCTGCGGCCGCAGCGTTTCCCGCCCGGTCGAGACGGGAGTCGCGCAAAGTAGTCCCTATGACGACACCTGCAGAGCTGCTCCGCTCCTTCGCCCGTACCCGAGCCTCGCTGGACGGTGAGGAGGTCACCTACTGGTGGTCCGGAGATGTGTACTCCTGGGCCCCCGATGAGCCCTACCAGCGCCTCTTCGGCTTCGAAGGACTGAACGTCGCCCGCCTGGTCCAGGACACCGAAGCCGGCCCGGACGCCTACCAACTGCTCACCCGTGAGGCCGCCTTCTACCTGGACCCCGTCACGCGCGAGATCCTGGAGACCTGGCAGGACCTGCCGGTGGTGCACGTCTGGAACGACCCGGCGAACCAGAAGTGGCGCCCTTTCCCGATTCCGACGACCGATCTCGGCGGGCAGGTCTGTTTCAGCCTGGAGATCCCCTTGGCATACCCTTCACCGCTGCCGGTGGCCGAGTACCCCGTTCACTCGGCCGGTGATACGTACAAGGCTCTTGAGCTCTTCCAGTTCTTCGCCGACCGCGCCGACCTGGACGGCCCGGCGCCCAGTGTTCCGGCCACCATGTCGTGGACCCGGATGTCCCCGTGGCTGCCGTGGATGGCCCGCGGCCAGCGGCCCGGCGGGCTCACGTATCACTGCCGGGGCCGCAAGCTCGGCTCGTACGCCGAGGTCCCCGAGCGCACCCGTGCCTACATCGCCGACCACCACCCGGAGTTCGCCGAGGCCCCGAAGAAGTGGAGCGAGCCGAACGAGACCAGCTGGACCTACTTCCGCAAGCTCCACCCGCCGCAGTAGCCCACGTCCTGGCCCATGCGCCGGCGGGGCACAGGCGATGTCAGTGCTGTCTGCCACGCTCGGCGCATGGGATTCTTCGACGATCTGGTATTACCGGAGGAACCGGCCGCGGAGCGCACCGCGTTGGTCCGCCTGAGCCCGCCGGGAACGGACGCCGCGCGCCACCAGCCGCCCGTCGACTGGTTTGCACCCGTGCTGCACTCGCAGTTGGCGGTGGCCGGTGCCGGGGCACACGCCCGGGTGGTGCTGACGGGATGGTCGCTGTGGCCGAACGCGGCGACCCTGCATCTGTCGGTCTTCCGCAGGGCCCGCTGGTCCGGCGCGGAGGGAGGGCGGCAGTCCGGGCTCAGGGTCGGACTGCTGTCCTGCGACGGCCGACGGGTGACTTCACTGGACCCCAAGGCGCAACGAGCCGTGCAGTGGACCCAGTCAGACGGAATGGAGCGCACGGCGATCAGTGACCAGGCCGTCGGCCTGATCCCGCTGGATCCCGGCCTGCATCAGTCCCGCCGTTCCCTCTTCAAGACCGACGTCGACCTGTATCTGGCGGAACTTCCCCCGCCCGGCGAAGCGCATCTGATCGTCGAGTGGCCGGACGAGGGCATCACCGAGACGCGCACCGCGATCGACATCACCGCGTTGCATGCCGCGTCGGCGCGGGTCCTCGAGGTGTGGCCGGGCCTTGAACCACCGGAGCCGGCGGAGCAACCGGGGTCCTTCGCCACGTTCGAAATGAGCGGAGCGCCCGGCTTCCTCGCGCCACCGCTGACGGGGCGCCAGCGCACGATGCTGCGCCGTCAGGAAGAGGAACGGCTGCGCTATGCGCCGCGAGCCGACTGGGCACGGGTGGCCTACGGGGACTGGGGAGACCCGGCGGTGATCCGGGCCCGACTCGACGCGGGCGCACCGCCCAACGCCTACATCGAAGGACAGGGGTCGACCGCGCTGCACCAGGCAGCCGAGCGCGGGGCAGCGGAAGCGGTCGCGGTGCTCCTGGCCCATGGCGCGGAGGCCGACCCGCACGACGACGAGGAACACACACCACTGTGGTACGCCGCCTGCACCGCGGACGAGGACAGCGTCCGTGCTCTGCTCACCGCGGGGGCCGATGCGTGGACACCGCAGATCGGTCCCTGGTCGCCGGGCCGGCTGCTGCTGACCACCTCGCTCGCGCCGCTGGTCGCGGAACTGCCCGGGGCGGTGGAGCTGCCGGCCGAAGAGGCCACAGCCTTCCGGGAAGCGGACGCGCTCATTGCCGCTTTTGGCGAGCGAGAGCTGTGGACCGAAGGCCTCGGCATCTGCTTCGTGCGCGGGCTGAGCGAGCAGGAGGTGATCCGGCGCCTGGGCGCTGACCCCGCGCTGTGCCCGACGGCAGACCTTGAGCACGCGCCGTTCGACCTGACGGACCATGAAGGATGCCTCCGCCATGTGGGGGTCAGCAGCGTGCCCGGCGCACCCGGTGGCTGCGTCATCACACAAGAGGGATACATGCCCAGCGACAACGCCGTGCTGGAGGCGATATCGGCAGGCACCGCCGCGTACGGCATCTACTTCAACCCCAAGGGCGGCACCTTCGGGACGCTGGCCCGGAACGGCGAGGTTGTCGCGCACGAGGAGATCGGTTTGTCGCCGACCGAGTCGGATCCGCCCGCCTACTGGCACTTCCGCTTCTGGCAGCGACAGCACGGTTTCCCCTACGGAGCCGACACCCTCGCGTACGCCGGCGCGGCGGCAGGACTGCGCATCAGCGACGCCGGGGCCGCGGTGGATCGCCGCGCGCCGCGCCGCTGGGTGGAGCTGCCTTCGGAGCTTCAGCGCTGAAAAGCCCCGAGTCTGCGGACCCGTTGGCCGACTTCCTTGCTGCCCGATCGCCGACACTCCCCAGCCGGTCCGTCAGTTCGGGCTGATTGCGGCCTCGATGTGGGCGAGTTGGGCGGCGAGGATCTCTTCGAACGCGGCGCGGCGGTCCGCCCCCAGGGGGCGGACGTCGCGGGCGAAGTGGGCCAGGGCCGGGAAGTGTTCGGGGTCGGCGCCGAGCACCGCGACGCGGAACAGTTCCATGCCCTGTTCGTACTCTTCGGGGGTGACGGTGCTGACCCCGGCCTCGGAGGCGACCAGCGCGGCGATGAGGACCGCGAGCCGGTGGTAGCGCGCCGGGATCTCCTCGTCGGGCAGTCCCGAGGTGCGCAGAGCCTGCAGTACCTCTTCCATCACCAGCCGCGAACCGGTGCCGCCTGACGCGTAACGTCCCCAGACCGCGGCGAGCTGTGGCTGCTGGCCGAAGGCCTCTCTCACGCGCAGGGCCAGGGCGGTGATGCGCTGCTTCCAGTCGCCCTCGGGGCGGTAGCCGTCCATGGACGCCAGGAGGATCCGGTCGGCGACCGCGCGCAGCAGTTCGGTCTTGCTGCGGAAGTGCCGGTAGAGGCTGGAGGAATCGGTCCCGAGGGCCGCGGCCAGCTTGCGCACGCTGAACGAATCCGCGTCGCTCGTGCGCAGCAGCTCCGCCGCCGCGTCCAGGATCTCTTCGGTTGACCAACGCCTTCGGCCTGCCATTTTGCTCCTCTCGCCGGATCTCATCCTACCTGTGCACTTGGTGTTGCACGCACCGCGTGCATAATGAGGACATGGGTATGCCGGGCGGGCCGGCGTGCCACTCGTGCCCTGTTGTCCCGGTCAGGCGACCGATGCGGAGCTCACCCCGGGAAACACGAAAGGATGCAATGACGTGAAGAACCCACTGGATTCCGCGGCGCTGTACGCCGCCATCGAAAACGTCCACCTGGCCGGAATGCCGGGCCTGTTCGCCGAGGTGCGGGACGGCGACGAGGTCTGGCGCGGCGCCGCCGGGGTCGCCGATGTCGCCACCGGCCGCCCCGTCACCGCCGACATGCGCCACCGCGTCGGCAGCATCACCAAGACCTTCACCGCCGCAGCGGTCCTGCAGCAGGTCGAGAGCGGTCAGGTCGGTCTCGACGCGCCGATCGGCCGCTACCTCCCGAAGCTGGTTCCCGGACAACGCGGTGACGCGATCACGGTCCGGATGCTGATCAACCACACCAGCGGCCTCGCCGAGTACCTCCCGTACGCCTACCCCTCCCTCAAGGCGTTCCCCGCCCTCGCGGGCACCGGGCCCCAGAGCATGGACGACCACCGATTCACGCGGTTCGACCCCGTCGAACTGATCGAGATGGGGGTCGCCGCACCTGCCGTCGGTACCCCGGGCGGCACTCCGGGGCTGTACTCCAACACCAACTACCTGCTCCTCGTCCAACTCCTGGAACAGGTGACCGGCACCACCGCCGAGCGCTGCATCACCCGCAACGTCATCGAGCGGGCCGGGCTCCGGGACACCGAACTCCCCACCGGGCCGTACGTCAACGGGCCGCACTCACAGCTCTACGAGGCGTGGTTCGGCATGATCGACCCGCCGCGCGACTACAGCGTCTTCGACATGTCGTGGGTGGGGCCGTCGGCCTCGCTGATATCGACTGTCGCGGACCTCAACCGCTTCTACGGCTTGCTGCTGGCCGGGGAGATCGTCAGCCCGTCGTCGCTGGCGCAGATGCAACGCACGGGCCCGGTCATCTCACAGGAGGGCAAGACGATCGAGTACGGCCTCGGCCTGTACCCGGAGGGGGGCCCCGGAGAGGCCACCTTCTGGGGTCATGGTGGCACGGTCTGGGGCGGTGGAGCGCTGGCCATGACCCGTGCCGACGGCAAGCGGCAGATGGCGGTCGCGGTCAACCTCCAGAGGTGGAACAGGCTCGACTCCTCCGGCAGGCCGCAGCCCCATCCCATCGACGAGGCGCTTGCGGCTCTGTACCGCGTGGCGATGTACGGCTGACCGGGCCGGGGGGAGTGGTGGCTCCGTCCGGACGCCCTTCGCCCGGCCCGGTCGTCGTGCATGCCGGGATGCGGCTCTGGACGGAAACTCTAAAGGTAGATAGATTGTCTGTGTAGAAGTAGACGAAAAGTCGTCGGGCTTCTGGCTTCGCCCCGCGCGGCGGCGTGCGGGCAGGCACCCGCCTCGCCCGAGCGCGAGCGGCTGCGCGGGAGCTGGACGGAAGCCGGAAGCCCGAAGCAAGGAGCGAGCCCAAGTGAGCACACCACGCACCGGGAGCGGGCGATGACGTCGGACGGCCGGAGTCAGGCGAGCGGGCGGGATGCCGTGCAGCAGAGGGGCGCGCAGCCATCCGAGCCGGGGGCAGCCGCGGTGCAGGAAGACGCGCACCTCCTGGCCGAAGCCGAGAAGATCGCCCAGGCACTGGGCCGCATGTTCCCCGGCATCTGCGAGGTCGTGCTGCACGATCTGCGTGACCCGGATCATGCCATCCGCTTCATCGAGAACAACCTGTCGGGACGTCAGGTGGGCCAATCGGCAACAGAGTTGGGGCTGGCCCGCATCAGGGACCCGCAATACCCCAGCGTCATCCAGAACTACGCCAACCAGTTCCCCGACGGACGTCCCGCGAAGAGCACCTCGATCGGGATCAAGAACGCTGCCGGGCAGTACATCGCTGCCCTGTGCCTGAACCTGGACATCTCCACGCTCTCGCCCATCACACTGACTCTCTCGAACCTGGTCGCCACCGATCCCGACACCCGCGACGCCCACCTCGAGAAGCTGAGCGACCGAAGCCGCCGGGAACTGCGCGAAGTCATCGAGACCACGGCCGCCGAGCGTTCCACCACCCCGCGGGCCCTGCCGCGGGAGGCGAAGAAGGACCTCGTGCGCCGCCTGCACGAGGACGGCTACTTCGACACACGCAACGCCGCCCAGACCATCGGCGACCTCCTGGGCATCTCCCGGGCCAGCGTCTATACCTACGCAAGGCGAGACGATGACCGCAGTTGAGGACACCACGGGGGACCCAGGGGGCCCAGGGGGCTTGGGGGGGGGCCACCGCCCGCGTACGGCCGACAGGGGCGCGATCACCGCCCTCGACAGCGCACAACTGACCGCGCCCGCCGGCCACTACTCGCACATCGCCACCCACCGCGGCGTGGCCTACATTTCCGGTCAGCTGCCCGTGACGCCCGAGGGGGCCCGCCTGGCCGACGAGCCGTTCGACGTCCAGGTGCGGCAGGTCCTCAGCAACCTCGATGCCTGCCTGGCCACGGCAGGCGCCAGCCGCGAGCGGCTGCTCTCGGTCACCGTCCATGTGACCGACATCAGCAACTGGCCTGCCTTCGACCGGCTGTATGCGGACTGGCTCGGCGCGAGCAGGCCCGCCCGGGCCGTCGCCGGCGCCAAAGAGTTGCACTACGGGTCCGCGGTGGAGGTGCACGCCATTGCCGCCCTCGACTGACCACCCCGTGCCGCCTCACCCCGTCACCCCGCCCTGCCGAAGAGGGACGTAACCCTGTGCACGCCACCCCGCTCCTTGCCCCTGAGATGACACTGGCCGACCCCGACACCCCGTTCGCCGTCGTCGACGTACACAAGTCCCGGCGCAACATCGAACGGCTGGCGAGCCGGGCCGAGCGGCTCGGGGTCACCCTGCGCCCGCACCTCAAGACGGCCAAGAGCCTCGACGTCGCCGCCCTGATGCACGGCGGCGCGCCCTTCCCCGTCACCACCTCCACGCTGGCCGAGGCCGAGGCCTTCGCGGACGGCGGCTACAGCGACATCACGTACGCCGTCGGCATCGACCCGCACAAGCTGCCCCGCGTGATCGCGCTGCTGCGCCGTGGCGTGACCCTGCGCGTTCTGCTCGACAGCCGCGAACAGGCCGTCTTTGTCGCCGACGCCGCCCGTGCAGCGGGCCTGGCCATCCCCACGCAGATCGAGATCGACTGCGACGGCCACCGCGGCGGTCTCAAGCCCGACGCCCCCGAACTCACCGACATCGGCCGGATCCTGCACGAGGCCGGCTGCCTCGACGGCGTCCTGACCCACGCGGGCGAGTCCTACTTCGCCTACACCCCACAAGACCAGCGCCTGGCAGCCGAGAACGAACGCGACACCGCGGTCACCGCGGCGCGGCGACTGCGCGCGGCCGGTTTGCCCGTCACCAACGTCAGCGTCGGCTCCACGCCGACCGCCCATGCGGCAGAAGACCTCACCGGTGTCACCGAACTGCGCGCCGGCAACTACGTCTTCTTCGACCTGGTCATGGCCGGCCTGGACGTCTGCCGGCTCGAAGACCTCGCCCTGTCGGTGGTCGTCACCGTCATCGGCCACCGTCCCGAGTACGGCTGGATCCTCACCGACGGCGGCTGGATGGCCATGTCCCGCGACCGCGGCACCGCCGCCCAGACCCGGGACCAGGGCTACGGCCTCGTCCTGGATCTGGCCGGAAACCCGATCCCGGACCTGCTCGTGAGCGCGGCCAGCCAGGAGCACGGCACCCTCACCGCCCGCGACGGGACCACCCTGCCCGACCTGCCGGTCGGCACCCGGCTGCGCATCCTGCCCAATCATGCCTGCGCCACCGCCGCCCAGCACCGCGCCTACCACGTCATCGACAGCATGCAGCCCACGAACGGCGCGCCCGCCGTCCAGGCCACATGGCAGCGCATCAGCGGTTGGTGACCAGTCGTCAGGACCACCCCTTCGCCCTGCCGCGCCTGACCCGCCCTCAGTCCCGACTCACGTGAGGACCCTCATGACTGCCGCCTTGCCCGTGACCTTCGACGACGTCCGTGCGGCCGCCGCACGTCTCCGGGGCATCGTCCACCGCACTCCCGTGCTGACCTCTCGCACCCTCAACACCCTGGTCGGCGCCGAGGTGTTCATCAAGTGCGAGAACTTCCAGCGAGCCGGTGCCTTCAAGCTGCGCGGTGCGTACAACGCCGCCGCGCAGCTGCCCCCGGAGCAGCTGGCCAAGGGCATCGCCGCCTATTCCTCGGGCAACCACGCCCAGGCCACCGCACTGGCCGCCCGGGAGCTTGGCACCAGCGCCGTCATCCTGATGCCCGAGGATGCCCCGCAGTCGAAGACGGAGGCCACCGTCGGCTACGGAGCCGAAGTGGTCACCTACGACCGCTACACCCAGGACCGCACCGCGCTCGGCGAAGCACTCGCCGCCGAACGCGGCCTGGCGCTCATCCCTCCCTACGACCACCCGCACGTCATCGCGGGCCAGGGCGCCGCAGCCCTCGAACTCCTGGAGGAGACCGGGGAACTGGGCACCCTCATCGCTCCCGTCGGAGGCGGGGGCCTGATGGCGGGCAGCGCCGTCACCGCCAAGACCCTGTACCCCGGCATCAGCGTTGTCGGTGTCGAACCCGCCACCGGCGACGACACCAAGCGCTCCCTGGAGGCGGGCGAGCGCATCACCATCCCCGTGCCGCGGACGCTGGCCGACGGGCAGGCCATTTCCACTCCCGGCGAGATCACCTTCGCCATCAACCAGCAGCTCGTGGACGGCGTTGTTCTCGTGGACGACGACGAGATCCGGGACGCCATGCGCTTCGCCTTCGAACGCCTCAAGATCGTCCTGGAACCCAGTGGCGCCACCGCCCTGGCCGCACTCCTGGCAGGACGTGTCGAAGACCGCCCCCGGCGGATCGGCATCATCGCCTCCGGAGGAAACATCAACACCCAGCGGTTCACGGACATCGTCGGCGGCTGATGACGGCGGACATCGTCAGCGGCTGGATGCGGCGGCCACCGCTGGTTTGACGGGCAGTCAGCAGGGCCGTCGACCCTGCGCTGGTCGGCACCGAGGCGCTGAGGGTGCAGCCAATCGCAGCAAATTCGCGAGATTACGCCACGGCGCAACCCGTTCGGGGAAGAGAAGTGGGGACCACGAGCGAGGGAGCAAGGAGACACGAACGTCTTAGTCGGCAGCGTTTGCAAAGAACCCGGCCGCACGGGATGGGATCGTCGCCGGATTCGCCGTCGAACCGTCAGCCATGCCGGGCAGAGCACGGTGGCTCTCAAAGGACACAGATCATGCGCCCCACAGCCCATAGCCGTTACTGGCGTGCGTTTGCCTGCGCCAGTTGTCTCCTCCTGCTCGGGTGTGCAAACACCCATACCGCCCCTTCGCCCGGTCCCGGTCCTTCCGCCGCTGCCTCGCGCGTGCCGTCCGACGGGCGCCCGCTGCGCGACAGGGACGGCGGCGCCGCCCTGCGCATTCCCGGCCTGGGACCGGCCACGCAGGCCCAGATCGGGCCCGAGACACAACAGGCCCTCGTGGTCACCGGCAGATCAGGGTCCGACACCTCCGGCGCCGTGCTCTATACGAGGAAGCATTCCGCCAGTTGGCAGCGCACGGCAGGGCCGTGGCGGGCCCGCAACGCAGTGCTCGGCTGGACCGGTGCTCACCGGGTGGGGGATCTGCGCACTCCCATCGGAGTGTTCAGGATCGGCGACGCGGGCGGTCTTCTGCCCAACCCCGGCACGCGGCTGCCCTACGACCAGGACGAGGAATTCTACGAACCGGGGGTCGGCTACTACGGCGAGTCGCTTGCCGGTTCTTTCGACCATGTCGTGGCGATCGACTACAACCGGCGGTCAGGAGTCTCTCCGCTGGACAAGGTGCGCCCGCTCGGCCTTGAGAAGGGCGGGGGAGTGTGGGTCCATGTGGATCACGGAGGTCCCACCAAGGGCTGCATCGCCCTCCCGCGCCCCCAGATGAGCCAGCTGTTGCGACACCTTGACCCGCGGCAACGGCCGGTCATCGTGATGGGGCCGGCGTCGGAACTCCGCCGTTAGCCCTAATCCTGTGCTGCCAGGGCCGCGACCGCGGGGATGGCGGCGAAGGCGGTGTGCATGTGCCGGATGAGTGCCGCGCGGTCCTGGCGCGCGGACTCCGTTGAGGTCCAGGCGTCCAGTGCGCAGTGCCAGGCGGCCAGCAGGAGGTCGAGCAGCAGGCGCAGTTCCGTGCGGCCGGGGGACAGGCCGGCCAGCCGGTCCGCCGTGATGTGCACGATGCTCGCAGAGACCTCCGAGCAGTGGCGCAGGCTGTGTGCGGTCAGGGCGGGGGTGCGGTCCGCCAGGCTGCGGCTGGCAAGGAAGCGCTGCTCCCATCCGTCCGTCATCTGCTCCAGCGCCGCGAACAGTGCGTCCTTGTAGGCGCCGAGCAGGTGCTCGCCGATCAGTGGCCGGGCTTCGATGAGGGCGAGGTAGGCGGCCCACAGTTCTTTCTCCGGGGCCAGGGCCACATCTTCCTTCGAGGTGAACGTCCTGAAGAAGGTGCGCTTGGAGACCTCCACCGCATCGACGATCTCGTCGAGTGTGACCGCGGCGAAGTCCCGCGCGGTGAACAGCTCCAGGGCCGTGTCGACCAGAGCTTGGCGGGTCCGCAGCTTCTTGCGCTCGCGCAGCGGCAGTTCCTTCAGATCTCTCTCCACGAGGGGCAGCCTACCAACCGCGATTGCCTCTTGTTGCCAGATGCCACTCAGTGGCACTATGTCTCGCCATGAAGGCACTCACGATTGATCACTCGGCCCCCGGACACCTTGCGCTTGCCGCGGTCGCCGACCCCGAACCCGCCGCCCACCAGGCCCTGGTGCGGGTCCACTCCTTCTCCCTCAACGCCGGCGAGGTCCACCACGTGGTCCCCGAGGGCGACGCCGGTACGGTGCCCGGCTGGGACGCCGCGGGCGTCGTGGTCCGGGCAGCCGCCGACGGCTCCGGCCCCGCGGCCGGCACCCCCGTCGTCACCGTGGGGGCCGACGGCGCCTGGGCCGAACTGCGCGCCGTGGACACCGCTTTCATCGGCACCGTGCCCCAGGGGGCCGACCTCGGCCCGATCAGCACGCTGCCGGTCGCCGCGGGAACGGCCCTGCGTGCCCTGCACCGCATCGGCCCGATCCTGGGGCGGCGCGTCCTGGTGACCGGCGCGGGCGGCGGCGTAGGCCGCTTCACCCTGCAGCTCGCGGCCCGGGGCGGCGCGCATGTCACCGCGGTGACCAGCGATCCGGCGAAGGCGGACGCGCTGCACGCACTCGGCGCCCACGAGGTCGTCACCGACCTTGCCGCGCTCGGGGACCTCCAGCCCGTCCACGGTGTGGTCGAACTGGTCGGCGGCGCCCACATGGTCGCCGCGCACGGCGCCCTGGCCGATCACGGCGTGCTGGTCGCCGCGGGGCACATCTCCGGGGACGGCGAACAGTTCCCCTACGGAGCCCTCTTCGGCAACGACCATCGCCACAACCGCCAGATCGCCACCTACTACCTGCTGGACGATGCCGCAGGACTGGGCGCCGACCTCACCTGGCTCGCCTCCCTGACCGCCCGCGGCGAGCTGGACCCCCAAGTGGCGCTGCGCACCGACTGGACGCAGGTGGCACGAGCAGCCGCCGAACTGGCAGGCCGCCGCGTGCCGGGCAAAGCCGTCATCGACATCTGCTGAGCACACGGACGGCAGCGCACGGCGAACAGCCACAGGGCCAAAGTCCCTGCATCGAGAGCCGCAATCGGGAAACCCGGGAGCTGCGAAGGCCGACCGGCCGGTTCGACGAGAAGGGTGATGGCACATGAACTGGGTGAAGGCAACGATCCGACAGGTGATCGGGCGCAAGAAGGAGACGGACGGCATCGTCCTGGGCAACGAGCGTCTGCGGGCCGAAGGGCAGCGCGAAAAGCAGCGCGGCCGTGCGGAACATCAGGCCCGGCACGGCACCGTACACCGTTGAGTCCTGTGGACTACTGGCCCGCCGGATCCGGCGGCGCCCGCGGACAGTCGTCACCTGCAGCCGGATCGGGGGGTGGTCCCGTTCCGGCTGCAGGCCGTGGATGATTCCGGCGGTCGCCCGCTGGAACTCAGCCGGTGGTCTTGGTGGCCCAGATGACGGTGCCCTGGTGGTAGAGGCAGACGTTGCAGTCGTCCTGGACGACCAGGACCGCGCCGTTCTTTCCGTTGGTGTTGGATGCCCAGACCGGCTTGTCGCCCTCGGCGTAGACGACCAGGTTGCCGTCGGGCTGGATGACCGCGTACTGGCCGTAGGGCTGGGCGCCTTCGCCCTGCCATACCGGCTTGCCGTCCCTGTACAGGACGAAGCCGCCGTCCTCCTGCATGCGCAGCATGGCCCGGCCGTTCCCGGACGTCCACGCCATGTTCCGGTAGATCCTCGCCCCCGGCGAGCCGGGTCCGAACTCAGCGTTGCTCATGGTTCCCCCTGTGCGTCGCTGCCGTTTCGGCGGAGAGTGCTTGCCGCACGGACCAGGTAAGTGCGTACCGGGTACGGCGGATAGGGGCGAATGCGGACTTTCGCACGAAATCATGGCGGGATAGCGCTCAGGCTGATGCTGCTGCGCCCCGTGTTCCGGCCGAGCGGGTACTGACCCGGTTCGGGCCCGCGGACCGGTCGTAGGGGTAGGGCCCGGGCTTCGCCTGGAGTACTCAGGGGCCTTCTTGCTGGTCACGTCACCGGCGTTTTGAGGGTGACCGGGTGGGCGGCCTGGTCGGGGAGGAGGCCGAGGGGCTTTCCGGTCGAGCGTTCGGCGGTGCGGCGGGCGATCTGGCCTGCGATGTTGGTGGCGGGCTGGATCTCTTCGCGGGGCGTGCTGTGCGGCACGGTCGCAGGCACGTGGGGCGGGTCGGCGAACGCGGCGACGGTGGGCAGCACGCTCGCGGCGAGGGCGGCGACGACGATCAGGAGGGCTCGGACTCGCGCGGACACAGCCGGGAGGGACCTTTCCGGGGCTGGGGGCTGGGGCTGGGGCTGGGATGAGGGCTGAGCTGGGATTGGGGCCCGGCAGGGCGTGTGTGGGGGACCGGGTGAGCGCGTCCCTCACTCCGGATGGTGCTCACCCTGCCGGGGACTGGGGTTGATCAGGCGGCCGGGACGACGGCCGGGAGCGGGGCCGCGGGGCTGTCGGGAGTTGTGTGGTCGGTGTCCGGCGCCGGCTTGTGCTCGTCGGGTGTCACGTGGTCGTCGGGGGTCGGCCGGGGGTCGGGCCGGACCTCGTCGTCGGGGGTGGGCTGCGGGTCGGGCTGCACGTCGTCGTCGGGCGCGGGCTGCGGGTCCGGTGCGGTGTCGCCTGCCTTGTCCATCCAGGAGGTCAGGCCGCCGCCGGGGGTGAGTTTGATGTG
>NZ_JBSGSG010000093.1:0-37665 GCF_053606765.1 Streptomyces sp. NPDC055189 | reverse complement strand
CCCCGGAACCGATCGGTTCCGGGGCCTTCGCCGTACGTAGAGAAAGTAGAGACAGGAGAGGTAGGGAGAGGCGAAGCGTTACCGCATCTTCGGGCCACCGCGAGGCATCCGCATGCCCTTCGGCATGGGCCCCTTCGGAACAGTTCACTCGTGTGGCGCTTGCGTTCACTCTGCGTGCCTAGCTCGGCCTGGGTGTACAGAGCTATGGCTCTATCTTGTCCCGCGGCGTCAGGGACCTAGGCCCAAGGCTCGCCTTCGGCGCGAGGGCAGGGCCCGGCTTACGCCGCGGACTAGTCACTTTCCAGAGACGCAAGGTAGGCCGCCGCGTCGGTGTGTCCGGCCTCGGCGGCTCGGGTGTACCAGGTGCGGGCGGCTTCGGTGTCGCCCTGCTCGTCCAGGAGGATGGCGAGGTTGAACATGGCGTTGGTGTGTCCGGCCTCGATGGCCTGGGTGTACCAGGTGCGGGCGGCTTCGGTGTCGCCCTGCTCGTCCAGGAGGTTGCCGAGGTTGAACATGGCGCTGGTGTGTCCGGCGTCGATGGCCTGGGTGTACCAGGTGCGGGCGGCTTCGGTGTCGCCCTGCAGGGCCAGGAGGATGCCGAGGTTGACCATGGCGCTGGGCAGCATGCGGACACCGATGCGGCGGTAGGTCAGCCGCTGTGCCCGGACTGCTACGACTACGTGGGACATGCTCTCTGGCACGCCTCCGCCGGCGGGCTTTGGAACCGCTACTGCCACGCGGTCCGGCGGCACCTGGCCACCGCGGCGGGCATCACACAGACAGCCTTCAAAGAACATCTGACGCTCTCGTTCGCGAAGGTCGCCGAATACCAGAAACGCGGGGCCGTGCACTTCCATTCGGTCATCCGCCTGGACGGACCCGGCGGGCCCGATTCTCCTCCCCGGGCATGGGCGACGGCCGAACTCCTCGAAAGCGCGGTGAGATCGGCGGCGGACGCGGTGGAAGTCCGTACGCCGTACTCGCCTGCCACGGGGGAGCGGGTCATCAGGTGGGGGCGGCAACTGGACGTGCATCTGATCCGCAGCGACGCATTCGCGGAAGCGGCGGTGACCGATAGCGCGGTGGCGGCCTACGTGGCCAAGTACGTGTCCAAGTCGGTCGGTGACTCGGGCGGTATCGACTACCGCATTGCGAATGCCGAGAGCATCCGACTCGCGCCGGTCAGCGGGCACATACGCGCTCTCATGGGCGTCTGCTGGCGCCTGGGCGGCCTGCCCGAACTGGACAGTCTCAACCTGCGCTCCTGGACGCACACCCTCGGATTCCGGGGGCACATCCTGACCAAGTCCCGCCGGTACTCGACCACGTACAGCGCACTACGCGCCACCCGGGCGGAACATCAGGGCGGCACTGCCGTGCCTGACGGCGCAGTCATGGACACGGCTTGGCGCTACGTCGGCTCCGGTCACACCCTCGCTGAGGCTGAGGTAGCAGCGGGCATTGCTGAAGATCACGTGCGGCGGCGGGAGCTTGCCCGGGAGATGCGGGAGTGTGGTTATGACCAGGCCTCGTGACGGGGGAGGCTCCCCTCAGAGCTGCTGCCCGGACAAGAGTGGCTGCGCTAACTCCGCCGATCTTGGAACTGAGCGCCACGCTGGCCCGGAAGCCGAACTCAAGGTCATTTGGAAAGCAACAGAGGCTCCGGGTTCAGAGGCGGCACACCAGCGAATACTGGAAATTCTGTTCGCGCCCCGCCCTGGCGAATAGCCCCCTATAGTTGACGAATCGCATGGGTGACCCCGGCGGTGCGCTAACACCCCGGGGTCTGGCCAGTCTGGGAGGACTGACATGGGTAACTCTGCCATACGCGCCATCGGCGTAGCGGCTCAGGCCATTGAGCGGGCTACGCCCGTCATGAGGGCAGTGGACTACCTGCGGGTCTCCACTGATCAGCAGATCGACGGCTACGGCATTGCCTACACAGGCGATGAGACGGCCGCGTACATCGCGAACAAGGGCTGGGACCACGTCGACACCTTCAAGGATGAAGGGGAGTCGGGAACGCTCCCGTGGGATAGGCGCGAGGGTGCAACGGAAATCATGTCTCTCGCGCAGAAAAAGCCCTGCCCGTTCAACATGGTGGTGGTGTACGAGACTAGGGCTGTCGGTCGAAACAACCGGGTCTTCTGGGAATGGATCTGGAAGCTGCAGGATCTCGGCGTGTATGTCGCCATCGTGGATGATGACATAGACAACACGACCGAAGAGGGCGAAGAGCGAATGCGCGAAAAGGCGGGAGAGGCTTTCAAGGAACTCGTCCGTATTCGCAAGAGGACTCAGGGTGGGATTCAGAAGAAGGCTCGGATGGGCGGCTATGCGGGCGGCGCTGCTCGCTATGGGTACCGCATTGAGAACAAAGGGGTAAAGGGTAAGCAGCGTCTCGTGATCGATGCTTGCGACGGGGGTGAAAGTTGCTCCCGCTCCGAGATCTGCACGACCGTGCATGAGGCGGTGGTGTTGCGAAGGGGGCGCGCTCTCGTCGTGAAGTTTAAAGGTGTTTGGCGGAAGGTCGTCCGCACCCTTAACGCTGAGGGCTTAGTGAGCCGTTCGGGTAAGCCGTGGAGTGAGGCGAACTTCCGGTCGCGCTTGCTGAATGAGGATCTGCTAGAGGCGCGCTATGTGTTCCGGGGGAAGAGCGCGAAGGTTGGTCCGGACGGAAACCCGGTGTGGGGACCGACCAGCGTTATTCCGCTCGATCCGATGTTCACTTCCGAAGAAGTGGCGGAGTTGCGGAGTGCGACCGATGCGCCTCGCCGTCGCCCTTCAGTCACAGGGCGGATCTATACCCTGACGGGCCTCATTCAGAGCCAGTGCGGTAAGCGCTATGTGGGCTGCGCTCCGGCGAATGAGGCGGCTCACTATCTCTGCTCGGGAAAGAAAGAGGCGTACCCGGGGGCGCCGACGTGCTCCTGTCCCCAGCTTGACGCTAAGGGCGTGGAGGGGTGGGCCTGGGAAAGTGTCTGCGACTTCTTCAGCGATGGGGACAGGTTGCGGAAGCTCTCTGATGAATGGACGGGGAAGGCGGCTGAGCGGCGGGTGGACTTCGCCTCGCGGCTTGCCGAACTGGATCAGAGGATCGCTGAGCAAGACAGCACGATCGACACCACTACGGCGGTCGCAGCGGAGCGGGCCGCGCGTCGGGGGCTTTCGCAAGACGAGGCTCGGGCTGCGGTGAATCGAGCGATCAAGCCGCTTACGGATCGGCTCGAAGAGCTGGAGCGCACTCGGTCTGAAGTGGCGTCGTGGCGTGATGCTGCCTCGCAGGAGGACCGGCGGGCGGCGAGTCTCGAAAGGCTCGCGATTGTCAGTGACCGGATGGAGTCTTTGTCCCGGGCAGAGCAGCAGGAGTTCTTCGGCCTGGCCAACGTCAAGATCCTGATCACGGGCACTCCGCTGCCCATGCATCGCGGGCTTGCCTGCCCCATCGGCGCTTGGTTCCGCACCCGTGATCGGCTGGTGCCGACCCTGTGCGACTGTGCGTGGGAGCGCGTGATGCAGCTGGAGAGGTTCCCTGGCGGGGGCGTTGTACCTCGACAGAGGGGAGGGCTCGCCCCTCGGACGGTGCTGGAAGCGTTCCTCAAGAAGGCACGTACTGGGGTTGCTTGGCCGGAGCTGGACGCAGAGCACGGTTCCACGGGCCTTATTGGGCACTGGAAGCGTTGGAGTGCCTCGGGCCGCTGGGAACGAGTCATGGGCGCCTTGGAGGGCGCCCATGGGGGTGTGGAAGTGGCGAGGCCTCACCCGCTTCCGCCTATGGAGCTGACGGGAGAGGTGAGGCCAGATGTCATCCTCGCGGCATCTTGGGCGGGCGACCGCGTCCCGCACCCTTCGGCATCGGACCCTTCGGCAACGGCATGTTGCTCATGAGGTCCCCCATCGCGCGCAGCCGGTCGTTCGTGGCCGTGACCTGGGGGCCCTGGAGGACGCGGGGGAGCTTCAGAAGCGTCGTACGCAGCTTCTTCAGCGGGACCTGGCCCTCGCCGGTGCCGACGATGACGTCGTGCACGGGGACGTCCGAGACGACCCGTGCCATCCGCTTCTTCTCGGCGGCCAGCAGGCTCTTCACCCGGTTCGGGTTGCCCTCGGCGACGAGCACGATGCCCGCCTTGCCGACCGTGCGGTGCACGACGTCCTGGCTGCGGTTCATCGCCACCGCCGGGGTCGTCGTCCAGCCGCGGCCGATCTTGTCGAGCACCGCGGCCGCCGCACCGGGCTGGCCCTCCATCTGCCCGAAGGCGGCACGCTCGGCCCTGCGCCCGAAGACGATCGCCATCGCGAGGAAGGCGAGCACGAAGCCGAGAATGCCGAGATAGATCGGGTGACCGATCAAGAAGCCGATACCGAGGAAGACACCAAAGGTGACGATTCCCACAGCCGCGATGATGAGACCGATCCGCGGATCGGCCCTGCGGGTCATCTTGTAGGTCTGAGCGATCTGCTTGAGTCGCCCGGGGTTCGCGGCGTCCGCCGCGGTTTCCTTCCTCGCCATGTCGTGAAGTCTACGTGCCCCTGGAAGTGACTACGACGTGTGGGTTGGCATGGCCTCTTCGAGCACGCGCAGTGCCTCCGCCCGGTCCTTGGCGCGGCGCCGGTCGTCGAGCACGGATGTCCAGGCGTTGCGGCGGGCGGTGCGCTGGCCGCTGCTCATGAGAATCGACTCGACGGCACGCAGTGCGTCGGTGACGGACGGGATGGCGGTGGCGCGTACGGGCGCGGCCTGCATGGTGGGGCCCTCCTGGGCGGCTATGGGTAGGGCTGTACGTGGGGTAATTCCAGGGTCACTGATTGGTGTTACCAGGGCGTGACTGACCGGTCAAACACGGATGAAGCCTTAACGCCGGGGCGCAAAACACTGACGCGGCCCGTACGAACCCCTCACCTGCGAGGACTGTACGGGCCGCGTCATCTCGGCCACTACTGGCGAGTAGTCACTTGTGCGCCGATTCACACAGTCGGCTCCCCGTCGGCTCCCCGTCGGCTCCCCGTCGGTTTCCCGAGAGGGGATCACACCGCTTCCCGAGGGGGGATCACACCGCCTGCGAGGCGACGTACGCCCCGCGCTTCTCGATAGCCATCTGGTAGAGGCGTCCCGCGCGGTACGAGGAGCGGACCAGCGGTCCTGACATGACCCCGGAGAAGCCGATCTCCTCGGCCTCCTCCTTCAGCTCCACGAACTCCTGCGGCTTGGCCCAGCGCTCCACGGGGTGGTGGCGCGGCGTCGGGCGCAGGTACTGCGTGATCGTGATGAGCTCGCAGCCCGCGTCGTGCAGCGCGTGCAGCGCCTCACTGATCTCTTCGCGCTCCTCGCCCATGCCCAGGATGAGGTTCGACTTGGTGACCAGACCAGCCTCGCGGGCGCGGGTGATGACCTCCAGCGAGCGCTCGAAGCGGAAACCGGGGCGGATCCGCTTGAAGATGCGCGGCACGGTCTCCACGTTGTGCCCCAGGACCTCGGGGCGCGAGGAGAAGACCTCGGCCAGCTGGTCGGGGTCCGCGTTGAAGTCGGGGATGAGCAGCTCGACCTTGGTCTTGCCCTCGGCGCGCTCCGCCGTCATCGCGTGGATCTGGCGGACGGTCTCCGCGTACAGCCAGGCGCCGCCGTCGTCCAGGTCGTCGCGGGCGACGCCGGTGATGGTGGCGTAGTTCAGGTCCATCGTGACGACGGACTCGCCCACGCGGCGCGGCTCGTCGCGGTCGAGTGCCTGCGGCTTGCCCGTGTCGATCTGGCAGAAGTCGCAGCGCCGGGTGCACTGGTCGCCGCCGATCAGGAAGGTGGCCTCGCGGTCTTCCCAGCACTCGTAGATGTTGGGACAGCCCGCCTCCTGGCAGACCGTGTGCAGGCCCTCGCTCTTCACGAGGTTCTGCATCTTGGTGTACTCGGGGCCCATTTTCGCCCGGGTCTTGATCCACTCGGGCTTGCGCTCGATCGGGGTCTGGGCGTTCCGGACCTCAAGGCGCAGCATCTTGCGTCCGTCGGGTGCGACTGCGGACACATCGGCTCCCTGTAGCTTCGATTCTTCGGCGCACACCAGGGTACGCCCGTCATGTCGTTGGGCTGACGTCCGGCCAACCTCCGGCCGGCGGGGTGCATTCCCCGGAGCCCGCGTTGTCTAGGCGGTCGCCTTCTCGGCTTCCGGGTGCTCAACCGTCTCCCCGGCCGGTTTCTCCACGGCGCGCGGCTTGAGCTCGGCGTTCTCCAGGATCTCACGCAGGTGCTTCTCGGCGACGGGCAGAACGTCGGCGATCGTGACCTCGCGGCCCAGTTCGTACGAGAGCGACGTCACTCCGGCGTCCCGGATGCCGCACGGGATGATCTTGTCGAACCAGGTGTTGTCCGGGTTCACGTTCAGCGCGAAGCCGTGCATCGTGACGCCCTTGGCGACGCGGATGCCGATGGCCGCGATCTTGCGGTCCTCGCGGCGCTGGCCCGCGTTGGACGGCGCGTACTCCGGGCCGTTGAACCGGGCGTCGAACTCGTCGTCCTGCGTCCGGGGGTCCAGGTCCAGGGTCAGCCCACCGAGCGCCGGACGCTCGCTCACGGGGTCGCCCAGGACCCATACGCCGCTGCGGCCCTCGACGCGGGACGTCTCCAGGCCGAACTCCGCACACGTACGGATAAGAACCTCTTCCAGACGGCGTACGTGTGCTACGACGTCCACCGGACGCGGCAGCTTCTGGATCGGGTAGCCCACGAGCTGGCCGGGGCCGTGCCAGGTGATCTTGCCGCCGCGGTCCACGTCGACCACGGGGGTGCCGTCCAGCGGGCGCTCGCTGTCCTGGGTGCGGCGGCCCGCCGTATAGACCGGCGGGTGCTCGAGCAGCAGACACGTGTCCGGGAGTTCGTCGGCGAAGCGGGCGGCGTGCACCCGGCGCTGCTCGTCCCAGGCCTCCTGGTACTCGACCGAGTCCGGGCCGAAGCCGAGACGGACGAACTGAAACTCACTCACGGCAAGTGCCTCCCTAGAACCTGCACCGTGCACATATCGCGCCCCCAGCCACTGTACGGGCCGCGATTTCTCGTCAGTCCTCCGGTCAATCCTCACACGATCGGATGAACGCGGGTCGAAGGCCGGGATGAGGGCGGTGAGGGCCGCTACATTCACGCCGTTCACGGAGCCATAAGGGCTGCTCAAGGCAACGCCCGAAAGGCAGGAGACCGCACAGCTGATGACGGAACGACCTCCGCAGCGCACGCCCAACCGACAGCTAGCCGCGCTCATCTCAGAAGCCGGTTTCTCCAATGCGGGGCTCGCGCGCCGCGTCGATCAGCTGGGCCTCGAGCACGGTCTCGACCTGCGGTACGACAAGACATCGGTGACCCGCTGGCTGCGCGGCCAGCAGCCGCGCGGCACCACCCCCGCCCTCATCGCAGAGGTCTTCACCCGGCGGTTAGGGCGCAGACTCTCCGCACAGGATCTCGGGCTCGACGCGTGCGCGCCGGTGTACGCCGGTCTTGAGTTCGCGGCGAGCCCCGAAGAGGCGATCGACATCGTCGGCGGGCTCTGGCGCAAGGACTCCGGGAGCCACGCCGAACTGCGGAAGATCGCGTTCACCCCGGCAGGGCTCGTCGTCCCCAGCAGAGACTGGCTGATCGGCCGCGCCGACGACCGGGTGGGGCGCGGTGACCACGGCCTCAACGGTGGCCGCGTGCCCACCCAGGGGCGCCCGGCCGTGCCCCGCCAGCGCAAGGAGCCCGAGCGGGGCGCCGGGGCGAGAGTGACCAGCGGTGACATCTCGGCCCTGCGCTCCGTCGGTGAGCTCTTCCGGGCGCTCGACCACGCGTACGGCGGCGGGCACGCCCGGCAGGCACTCGTGCGCTATCTGGAGCACGAGGCCGAGCCGATGCTCCGCGGCACGTACGGCGAACAGGCCGGTCGGCGGCTCTTCGGCGCCGCCGCAGACCTGACCCGGCTCGCGGGCTGGACCTCGTACGACATCGCGGCGCACGGGCTCGCCCAGCGCTACTACGTCCAGGCGCTGCGGCTCTCGCAGGCGGCGGGCGATCGCGCGTACGGCTCGTACGTCCTGATCACGATGAGCCGGCAGGCCGTCTATCTCGGGCACGGCAGAGAGGCGGTGCAGCTGGCGCGGGTGGCGCAGCAGGGCGTCGGGTCCTCGGCACCGCCCGTCGTACAGGCCCTGTTGCACTCGGTCGAGGCGCGCGGGCACGGGGTGCTCGGCGAGGTGCGGGCCTGCACGGCGTCGATGGTGCGGGCCGAGCGGGCCCTGGAGACGTCACGGCCGGGGGACGAGGTCCCGTACTGGGCGCGGTTCTTCGACGAGGCGCAGCTCGCGGACGAGTTCGGGCACTGCCACCGGGACCTCCAGCAGTACCGCGTGGCCGCCCAGCACGCGGAGCGCTCGCTCCAGCTGCGCGCCCCCGGGTACGCCCGCAGCCGCCTGTTCTGCCGGGTGGTGCTCGCTTCCTCGCGCCTGGGGCTCGGCGAGCTGGAGCAGGCCTGCCAGCTGGGCGCGGAGGCGGCGCAGGCGGCCGGCGAGATGCGGTCGGTGCGCGCGGTCGAGTACGTACGCGACTTCGAGCGGCGTCTTGAGCCGTACAGGGACGCGGCGGCGGTGCGCGGATACCGGGACCGGGTGGCGGCGCTGAGCTGACCGACCGGGGTGGGTGCATGTGTAAGTGGGTGCATGTGTAAGGGGCGGGCCTGCGCAGGCCCGCCCCTTACACATGCGTTCTTCGGGCGTACGCGGTCAGCGCAGGCGCGCGACTTCCCGCGGGGTGAGCGCCTCGTCCCACGTGGTGAGTTCATCGAGGTCGCCCCGCAGGCTCGCCTTCTCCGTGCCGATGGACCGCAGGGGAAGGGGGATCGACGCCGGGACGGTCCCGACCCGCTGCCCGTCGGCGTACAGGGTGGTGTTCCCCGGAGTCGTCACCCACGTCAGCCGGGTCCAGCGGTCGAGCGGCAGCGTGTAGTCGAAGCTGAAGTCGGACGCCCCGTACCGCGTGAAGCCGACCTTCCCGGTGCCGTGCTGCATCAGCTTCAGCGCACCTGCCCCGGAGCTGAGCAGCACCTGGTCCCCGGTCCTGGCCGTCGGCCTGACCTGCACGGACGCGGTCCACGGCTCGGCGACGTCGAGACCGCCGAAGCCCACGCCGTCCCGGTCGGAGTCGAAGCGCCAGGCCTGACCGCGCACGCCCTCGACGGGAGTGGGGTTGTTGATGATGTACGAGGTGCCGGGGAGGCCGCCCGCCACGTCCTCGGCGTAGATCGTGTTGCCGGGGCTGCCCGCGTACGTCCAGCCGCTGGGGTACGACGCGTCGTCGAACGTCCAGTGGTGGCTCGGCCGGCCCTCGACCCGCGCGGGCAGCGGCGCGGGTGTCGTGCCGGGCGGGTCGCCGATGCGGGCGGCGCGGGCCCGGAAGTCGGCGAGGGTGTCCGGCGTCGCGCTCTTGTTCCAGGCGCGGTCGGCGAGGATCGCGCGGGGGCCGGCCATGTGCTGCTCGAAGTACCCGTCGTCGGCCCAGAAGTTGTAGTCGGCCCAGTTGGTGACGCCGGAGCCGAGCATGTCGGGGTCGGTGTTCGGCGCCCAGCTGTCGTACATCCAGGGCTGGTCGGGATACAGGTGGTGGTAATTGTTCGGGGTGTCGTAGAACGGGCCGATGGCGATCTCGTCGTGGCCCGGGATCTCGGGCTCGGCGCCCGTGCCCTCCCAGGTGAGGAAGACGACCGGGTCGTGGACCTGCTGCTGGGGCGCTTCGAGGTGTTCGGAGCCGTTGTAGACGGCCGTGCGCTTGCCGTGCGAAGTGACCACGTCGTCAAGGGTGTTGATGTAGCGGTTGAGGAGGTCGCCGAGCGTGGACACGTCGGGCGCGCTCGCCAGATGGTCCTTCACGCGCGGGCACTCGGCGAGCTGACCGGGGACCTCTTCCGCGCCGATCGAGAACAGCGGCGCGTCGAACCAGCCCGCGAACTCGTCGACGATCTCCTTCGACTTCGCGATCGCCTTGTCGCTGGTCATGTCGATGATCCAGTCGGGCGTGAGATGCGAGTGCGTGTGCGCGCCCGAGCACGCGTCGGCGCCGGACCCGAAGCCGATCCCGAAGGCCTCGCTGATCACGGTGGCGTGGCCGGGCAGTTCGAGGCCCGGCATCAGCTGGACGTGATGGCGGGCCGCGAAGGTCTTCAGATGCTCGATGTCGGCGCGGCTGTAGCTGTGGTCGGGGTCGGCGAGGCCGGGGAACTTGGGGCTGTGGAGGCGGAAGCCCTCGGACTCGGAGAGGTGCAGGAAGAGGGTGTTGAGCTTCTGGTCGCCCATCCTGCGGATCAGATTCTCCAGGTAGGAGATCTTCCAGTACTTGCGGCCCGCGTCGAGGTGGACCATGCGGATCGCCTGCGCGGGGCGGTCGGTGGAGCGGGCGCGGGGGACGGCACGGTGGTCGTCGGCCGTGGAGCGCAGGAGCTGGAGGAGGGTGCGGGTGCCGTAGTAGAGGCCGTGGGTGGAGGCGGCTTCGATGCGGATCGGGCCCGCGCTGTCGAAGGTGTATCCCTCCGCGCCGAGCTTTCCCTCGGAGGTGAGGCCGAGGGTGATGTCGCCGTCGGCGGGGCGGTCCGAGGGGTGGCCCGTGGGGCGGTCCGTGGGGTGGGCGATGCGGGGCGTGATGCCGGTGACCTGCTTGATCTCCGTACGCAGCTGGGTGGCGAGCTTGCGTACGGACTGGTGGGCGGGGCCGGGGAATTCACTGCGGCCCGAGGAGAGCGCGGTGGTGGAGGCGGCGCGCGGGTCGATCAGGATGCGGGTGCGCTCGGTGAGCTTCGTGCGGCCGTCGAGCGCGGTCCAGTCGGTGGGGCGGGGGACGACGGAGGGCACTGCGGCCTCCGATGCGGTTGCGGTGGTCGGCAAAGATAGACCTCCCATGAATAGGCCGAGGATGAGCGATATCACCGGGATGGTGCGACGCACGTGAGTCCTCCCGCGGCTTGGCGATCCGGTGGGGACCGTAGCCGGGGGGTACGGGCGTGGCAAGGGGAGTTGCAGAGGTGCGCGGGAAAGGGCGGAAGCCTCCGCGCTGGGGTGCGGAGGATTCCGAAGGCGTTCGTGTAGGTCGTAGGGCTGGCATATAGGTCGGATGGATCAGGCCGCCATCGGTAGCTCTCCGGTCCCGTACGCGGGGTCCGCACCCAAGTCCGCGAGCGCGGCCCGTGCCGCGCGGCGGCCCGAATACAGCGCGCCCTGCACCGTGCTGGTGTCCCGGTGGGCCCCGCACACGTAGAGCCCCGCGAGCAGCCGCACCGGGCGGCGCAGATCGTGCGGGGGCGGCATCGCGGGCACCGCCTCGCGGGTGTGGTGGACGGCGAGGGTTTCCCAGCCGGCGGTCGACGTGCCGTACAGATCGGCGAGATGGGCGAGGACGGCGCGTTCGTCCGGAGGCGGGCCGAGGACGGTCGACGAGATGAGAGCCCGTCCCGCCGGCGCGCGCGAAGGGTCGACATGGCTGACCACGGCCGTGTGCGCGACCGGCCCCGAACGGTCGGCGTCGAGCAGCAGGGCGGGCTCGGCGAGCGGCGGCTCGGTGGCCGCGTGGTGCAGCACGGTCACCTGGTGGAAGGACGGCACGCGCAGGCCGGGGAGGAGTTCGGCGGCGGCGCGGGCGTCGGTGGCCAGCAGGACGCCGCGACACCTCACTTCGCCGTGTTCCGCGGTCGTGACCGAGGTGGTGGAGACAGCGGTGACGCGTACGCCGGTGCGGACCGTTCCCGGTGGCAGCGCGGCAGCCAGTAGTTCGGGCAGCACCTCGGCGCCGCCCTCCGGCAGGCACAGGCGCCCGCGCGCGAAGGAGTGCAGGGCGAGGTCCGCGCACCGGCTTGACGTCGTCAGGTCCGGGTCGCAGAGGAGCGCCGAGAGCAGCGGGCGCAGGAAGCCGTTGACGGTGCGCGCGGGCAGGCCGCGGGAGAAGAGGGCCTTGGCGGCGGGGAGTTCGGGGCGGGTCAGGAGGCGCTCCGGGGGCGTTGCCGCGAGCCTGGCGAGTGCCGCGCCGAGTCGGGCCTGGTCGAGCGCGCCCCCGAGGGGGGTGGTGCGCGGGGCGGTCCGTGCCGTCCGCGGACCCCTGGGGGCGGTTGCGAGGGCGCGTGCCGCGGTAAGTGCGCCCCTTGCGCGCCGGGGCCCTGTGGGCTCGACGGCGCGGTGGTGCCGGCCGTCGCTGTGCACCAGGACACCGGGCACGAAGGGGCGCAGCACGAGTCCGTCGAGCCCCGGTGTGCGGCGCAACTCGGGATACGACGAGGTGAGCAGTTGCCCGATTCTGTCGAGCCGGAACCCGTCCACCTTCTCCGTCGACATGCTCCCGCCCACGTAAGGGGCGGCTTCCAGGACGACGGTCGTTACACCGGCCCTGGTCAGCTGGTGGGCGGCCGACAGTCCCGCGACCCCCGCTCCCACGATGACGACATCCGCATGGTGCGCAGGCTCAAGCACGGGCCCCTCCCCGGGGTTGCGCGGCTGCTGGGGACGTCATGCCCTCAACAGGGCTTCGGAATCACCGAGTTCCGCACGAGGTTAGGAGCCCTGACGGTCAGCGGGAGTCGCGCATCGACCGAGCACGGTCGCACGCCGGTCGCACAGGCGGTCGCACGGGGGTCGCAGGGGGAGACGAGCCGGGGCCGCTCGGCCGATCGCGCGACGATCGCAGCCGGGAAGAAGGCGGGAAGAAGGAGGGCGGTGGAACGCCGGCTACCGCAGTGCCGCGCGGATCGACTCCTCGATGCCGGGGAACGCGAACGAGAATCCCGACTCCAGGAGCCGGGTCGGCAGGACCCGCTGGCTGCCGAGCACGTCCCCGGCCATCTCGCCGAGCACGACGCGCAGTGCGGGCGACGGTGCCGTGAAGAGCGTGGGCCGGTGCAGCACCCGCCCCATCGCGGCCGTCACCTCACGGTTGGTGCGCGGTTCGGGCGCCGTCACATTGACGGGACCCGAAAGTGACTCCGTGTCGAGCAGGTGCCGCAGCGCGGCCACCGCGTCGTGCAGCGAGATGTGGCTCCAGTACTGACGGCCGTTGCCCAGACGCCCGCCGAGTCCCGCCTTGAAGAGCGGGAACATCCGCCCCCAGGCCCCGCCCTCACGCGCCACCACCAGGCCGTTGCGCGCGAAAACCGTGCGGATACCCGCTTCGTGCGCCGCGGCGGCCGCACCCTCCCACTCCACGCACAGGGAGGGCAGGAATCCCGTTCCGGCAGGGGCGCTCTCGTCGACCGCGCGCTGACCGGTGTCTCCGTAGTAGCCGATCGCGCTCGCGCACAGGAAGACACGGGGCGGCTCCTCCAGCGAGGCAGCGGCCTCGGCGAGAGCCGAGGTGCCCAGCACCCTGCTGTCGCGGATCTCCTGCTTGTAGGCGGCGGTCCAGCGGTGATCGCCGACCCCGGCTCCCGCCAGGTTGACGATGGCGTCGCAGCCCGCCAGCCCGGCCGTGTCGACGTACCCCTCCTTGGGGTCCCATCGCACCTCCTGCTTCGTACGAGGTGCCCGGCGCACGAGCCGCACCACCTCGTGACCGTCGTCGGCAAGGGCGCGGGTCAGCGCCGTTCCGATGAGGCCGGACGCACCGGCCACGGCGATACGGGACCGCCGTGCTGAGGGGACTGACTGCTCGGTCTCGGTGGGCTCCATGACGCCATCCTGCCCCGGAAACCCGCCGGGAGGCGCCCCGGAAACCCTGTCGGGAGGCGCGGGGCGTCCGTCGTACAGTGACGCCCATGCCGGACACGCACATACGTACCGCTCTGCCGGACGACGAAGCAGCCCTCGGCCGCATCGACCGCGCCACCTGGTCGACCCTGCACGCGGTACAGCCGGCGCCACGGCCTCCGTACCCGCCGTTCTTCACCGACCGCTTCGGCCCCCGCGACCACCTGGTCGCCGAGCGGCACGGCGTGGTCGTCGGCTACATACGGCTCGGTTTTCCCACCTCCCTCCTCGCCAACGCCCACGTGCGCCAGATCCTGGGCCTGGCCGTCGCGGACGAGGCGCGCGGCAAGGGAGTGGGCCGCCTGCTGCTCAGGGCCGCGGTGGACGAGTCCCGCCGGCAGGGCGCGCGGCGCGTCACCCTGCGGGTGCTCGGCCACAACACTCCGGCCCGGGCCCTCTACGCCTCCGAGGGGTTCGTGATCGAGGGGGTGCTGCCGGGCGAGTTCTTCCTCGACGGCTCCTACGTGGACGACGTGCTGATGGGGCGCGTGCTCTGACGCTCCGGGGCGCTTGCGGGCACTCCGGGGCCTGCCGTCACCCGGCCGCGGGTCCGGTACCCGACGGACCGGCCCGGCGTGCGGCGGGCACGCGCGCGTAGGAGCGTGGGGAGGCCGACCGGAAGGAGCGAACCGATGTTCAGGGTCGCTGCTGCCAGTCGGCGGGACCGGGACGAACCGGGGTGGCTGCGCGGGGCGCCGCCGCCCCACTGGGTGCGCTGGCCGCCGCCCGCGCTCCTCGTCGTGATCTGCGTGATCCAGCTGGCCACTCCGGTCACGATCGACCTCAGTTTCCTGCTCGCCGCCGTGCCGCCGCTGGCCGCGCTGTCGTACGGCGCTCCGGCCACGGCCCTCTTCGGCGGCATCGCGGTGCTGCTGCTCTATCTGCCGGGCTTCGGGCTCGGCCGCCCCGGTGACAGCGATGTTCTGACGGTCGCCTTCGTGGCGCTCCTGAGCGTCGTGTTCGCCTGGGTACGCAGCCGGCGCGACGCCCATCTCGTCACCGTCCGCACCGTCGCCGAGGCGGCCCAGTTCGCCGTGCTCCCGCCGCTTCCGGAGCGCGTGGGGCCGGTGCGCTGCTCGGGGCTCTACCGCGCGGCCCAGGGCGGGGCGCTGGTCGGCGGCGATCTCTTCGACGTACGCAAGTGCTCCGTCGGCGTACGGGCGCTGGTCGGTGACGTGCAGGGGCACGGCCTCGCGGCCGTCGGCACGGTCGCCGCGCTGCTCGGCGCCTTCCGCGAGGCGGTCCTCGACCAGCCCGACCTGGAGGGCGTCGCCGCCCGGCTCGACCGCCGTCTCGTGGTCGACTCCGAGGGGTCCGAGCACGCCGAGCTCTTCGCCACCGCCGTGCTCCTGGAGTTCCGGGACGACGCCGCCGAGCTGCGGATCGTCTCCTGCGGCCATCCGCCCCCGCTGCTGCTGCGCGGCGGCCGTGTCCAGGAGCTGACCGTCGCCCCGGGCGCTCCGCTGGGCCTGGGGATCGCGGGGATCGCCCCGCCGGAAGAGGCGAGCCTGGTCCTGAAGCCCGGCGACCGGCTGCTCGTGGTGACCGACGGGGTGACCGAGGCGCGGAACGCGTCCGGCGTCTTCTACCCGCTGACCGAGCGCGTCGAGGTGCTCTGCGCCGACGCACTGGACGATCCGGCGGTGCTGACCTCCGCGGTCTGGGAGGACCTGATGCGGTTCTGCGGCGGAGTGGGGGACGACGTGGCGCTGCTGGCGTTCTCGCTGGACCCGGACCCGGACCCGGACCCGGGGGTGTAGCGGCGGGCGCCGCGCTCAGCCGTCGCCGCGCCCGGTCGCCAGGAGCCGCAGACCGCCCGTCAGTTCGCGCAGGCAGCGCGCCGCCAGGACGGCGGGGGAGCCGGGCCCTTCGGCGGGCGCGTCCGTGGCGGCCCAGGCCTCCATCGCGAGACGCACGGCGTCCGTGGCTGCCGCTGCCGTCAGACGTACGTCCAGTTCGTCGGCGCCGTCACCCGCCAGGCGGGCGATCACGGGCACGAGCTGCTCCTCGGACTCCTGGTTCACGCGGTACCAGACGGCGCGCAGGGCCGGATCGTCCTGTGCGGCCCGCAGCAGGCCGCGGGTCCACTCCAGGGACTCGGCCGCGCGGTCGTCCGCCGCGGTGAGCGCGTCGGCGATGGACTGCTCCAGGGCCGTCGGCACCCCCTCGGCCGGGTCGAGACCCGCCAGGTGGGCCCGCCACTCGGCGGCGCCGCCCGCGAGGAGCGGTGCGACCGCGTCCTGCTTGTTGCGGAAGTACCGGTAGAAGGTGCGCAGTGCTACTCCGGCCCGGCCCGCGATCTCCTCGGCCGTGGTGCCGTCCGGGCCGCGCTCGGCGAAGAGCTCGGCCGCGGCACGGGCGATGTCGAGCTGCGTGGCGGCCTTGTGGCGCTCGGTCAGCGAAGGCTGCGGTGCCGGTGATGTCGCCGGTGTCGGCGACGAGTGGGTGCTCACTCCCGCAGCCTACGCGTGATTCTCACTCTGATACATGAATTGTCGACGTGGCAAAACGTGCCATGCAGGCGTACATTGAAATCAGATCGGGAAGGCCGGATCCATGGGCGGATCCGGGAGCCCGGAGTTGATCGGAGGCATTTCATGGACCGCTACGCAGGCCGTCGCGCACTCATCACCGGCGGTGGCTCGGGCATCGGCCAGGCCACCGTGCTCCGGATCCTCGCCGAGGGCGGCAGGGTCGTGGCCGCCGACGTCAGTGAGGCCGGCCTGAAGGACACCTTCGAGAAGGCGGGCGCCGCGGCGGACCGACTCACCACCCTGGTGGTCGACATCTCCGACGAGACCGCGGTGCGCGAGGGCGTCGCCGCCGCCGTCACCGCGCTCGGCGGCCTGGACGTCCTGGTGAACGCGGCGGGCGTGCTCCGCTCCTCGCACACGCACGAGACCAGCCTGGATTCCTTCGAACGCGTCATACGGATCAACCTCGTCGGCACGTTCCTGGTGATCCGCGAGGCGATCCCGGCACTGCTCGCGGGCGATGACGCCGCCGTCGTGAACTTCAGCTCCACCTCCGCGATGTTCGCCCACCCGTACATGGCGGCGTACGCGGCGAGCAAGGGCGGCATCCAGTCCATGACCCACGCGCTCGCCGCGGAGTACGGCAAGCGGGGCATCCGCTTCAATTCCGTCCAGCCCGGCTCCATATCGAGCGGCATGACCGACGGCAGCGGGGCCAGCAGGCAGAGCGTGGGCCCCGGCCTGCCCGAGGACGCCGACATGAGCCTGTTCGTGAAGCTGGCGCCGGCCATCGGCCAGGGCTTCGCGGGCCCGGAGTCCGTCGCCTCGGTGGTCGCGATGCTCGGCTCGCAGGACGGCAAGTTCATCACCGGCACCGAGGTCCGCGTCGACGGCGGCACCCACTTCTGACAGGTTCCGGTTCACCCGAATGGCGGACCGGGGATCGCGGTCGGTGTGGGTGGGCCGGACAGTCGGACCATGCGTGTCTTGCGTGTCCTGCGTGGGGTGCCCGGCCGTCTGCCCGCTTTCGCGGCCGTGGGGCTTCTGCTGATGTGCGCGCTGTTCGTGGGACCCGGCAGTCCGGCGGCCGCGGCGCCGGTACGGCAGGTGATGGGGCAGGTGATGGGGCATCCCGCGGCGAAGCCCCGGATCGTGCCGCGCGCCGAGTGGCTTGACGGCGCCGAGCGGGGGCCGCCGGCCCGGTATGCCAAGCGGGTCAAGGCGGTGTTCGTGCACCACACGGACACGCCGAACAAGTACGACTGTGCCGACGCCCCGCGCACCATCCGCTATCTGTACACCGGTCAGACCGAGAGCAAGCACTGGGACGACATCGGCTACAACTTCCTCGTCGACCGGTGCGGAACCATCTACGAGGGGCGTGCGGGCGGCATCGACCGGGCCGTGGTCGGCGCGCACACGCAAGGCTTCAACCGGGGGTCGGTGGGGATAGCGGCGATAGGGACGTTCTCGGACGGGGTGCCTGTTCCCAAGGCGATGACCGATGCGATGGCGGCGCTGGTGGCGTGGAAGCTCGGCCTCAAGGACGTGGACCCGCGTTCCGAGGTGCGGCTGGTCTCGTCGAACAGCCTCAGCAGGTATCCGAAGGGGACGAGCGTCAAGTTCAGCGCGGTGTCAGGGCACAAAGACGGCTACTACACCCAATGCCCGGGTGCGGCACTGATGGCCGCGCTCCCCGGGATCAGGAAGGAGGCGGCACGGCTGCAGGACCGGTGATCGGTGAGGACCGGTGATCGGTGAGGACCGTCTCAGTCGCCCTCGCCGAAGCGTTCCCAGAGCTTCGGGTAACGCTCGGCCATCACTGCTTCGTTCTCGAAGTCGAGCGGCGTTCCCTCCGGTTCCGAAGGGGCAGGAGCGATGCCGAGATCGGGGGTGACGACACCGGTGAGCTGCTCGTAGGCCTCGTCCGCCGCGAAGCCGAGCTCCTCGCCGTCGCCGTCGACGTCCTCGTCGAAGTAGTCGAGGAGATCCGCGAGCGAGTCCGGGTCGTGCAGGGCTCCCTCGAAGACCTCGCGGCCCTGGCCGATCAGCCAGCAGCGGAAGTAGTCGAAGGCGTCCTCGCCGGCGCCGCCGAGGACGATGGAGGAGGCGCCCCAGAGGTCCCAGCGGTACGCACGGTTGTAGCGGGCCTCGAAGTGACGGGCGAAGTCGAGCACCATGTCCGGCTCGAGTTCGAGGAGCCTCTCGGTGAGCAGGTCGGCGTGGTCCTCGGGGTCGCCGTCGGCGGCCACGCGGGTGCGGTCCACGATCTCCCAGAACTCCGTCTCGTCCATCACGGGACAAGCATCGGTCCTGGGGGGTGGGTACGCACGTGGAGTGCGGCGGATGCGGCTGTGTCGTTATGCGTGCACATGCCGATGGAAAACCCGACAGCAGGTGTCGGCATTGCGTGGAAGCCTCCAGAACATGGAGAGCACGCAGAACACAGAAGGAAGAACAGCGAGAAAAGACGTGGGGAGCGAAGGCATGGAGAGCACGCACGCAGCCGCGCAGCCGCTGGCCGGGAAGGTCGCCCTTGTCGCCGGGGCCACCCGTGGCGCGGGCCGGGCCATGGCCGTGGAGCTCGGCCGGGCCGGAGCCACGGTGTACGCGACGGGACGTACGACCCGTGAGCACACCAGCGAGGTCGGCCGAGACACGGAGACCATCGAGGAGACCGCGGAGCTGATCACCGCGGCGGGCCGGGAAGCGGGCGGAACGGGCAGCGGAACGGGCACTGGAATCGCCGTACCCACCGACCACCTGGAGCCCGAGCAGGTCGAGGCCCTTGTCGAGCGGATCGATCGTGAGCAGGGCCGTCTGGACATCCTGGTCAACGACATCTGGGGCGGTGACATCCACGTCGAGTGGGACAAGAAGATGTGGGAGCACGACCTCGACAAGGGGCTGCGCCTGATGCGCCTCGGCATCGAGACCCACATCGTCACCAGCAGGTACGCACTGCCGCTGCTCGTCAAGAACCCCGGCGGCCTGGTCGTCGAGGTCACCGACGGGACCGAGGAGTACAACGGCCCCAACTACCGCAAGCCCTTCTACTACGACCTCGCGAAGACGACCCCGCTGCGGATGGCACAGGGTCTCGCCGAGGAGGTCAAGGAGTACGGCTGTACGGCACTCTGTCTCAGCCCCGGCTGGCTGCGCTCCGAGTTCATGCTCGACACGGCGTTCAGCGTGACGGAGGAGAACTGGCAGGACGGCTGCGAGCAGAACCCGCACTTCGCGATCTCCGAGACCCCCACCTTCGTGGGCCGGGCCCTGGTCGCGCTCGCCTCCGACCCCGAAGTGGCCCGCTGGAACGGGAAATCCCTCTCCAGCGGCGGCCTCGCCAAGGAATACGGCTTCACGGACATCGACGGTTCGGCGCCGGACGCCTGGCGCTACATCGCGGAGGTCGAGCAGAAGGGCAAACCCGCGGACGTCACGGGGTACCGCTAGTCACCTCCGGCCCGGCGGCTGACGGCATCATGGGTGCATGCGCGCTGCACGCCTCATCAAGATGGTGCTTCTGCTCCAGGCCCGCCCCTCCATGACCGCCGCCGAGCTCGCGGGCGAGCTCGAAGTGTCCGAGCGGACCATCACGCGGGACGCCCAGGCGCTCTCGGAGGCCGGCGTTCCGGTGTACGCGGACCGGGGGCGGACCGGCGGCTACCGCCTCATCGGCGGCTACCGCACCCGGCTCACCGGCCTGGGACGCAGCGAGGCGGAGGCGCTGTTCCTGTCCGGAGTGCCGGGTGCGCTGCGCGAGATGGGCCTGGAGGACGCGGCGTCGGCGGCCCGCCTGAAGGTGTCGGCGGCGCTGATGCCCTCGCTGCGTGACGCCTCGCAGAACGCCTCGCAGCGGTTCCACCTGGACGCGCCGGGATGGTTCAAGGAGACGACGGCGCCCGAGCTGCTGCCCCTGCTCGCGGACGCGGTGTGGGACGACCGGCTCGTCACCGCCCGCTACCGGCGCCAGGACGCCGAGGTGGAAAGGGAGTTGGAGCCCTACGGCCTCGTGCTCAAGGCCGGCGTCTGGTACCTGTGCGCGCGGGTGCCGGACACCGGTTCGTTCCGGGTGTACCGCATCGACCGGTTCACCGCGATCGCCGCGGGCGAGGACCGCTTCGTACGTGACGAGGAATTCGACCTGCCGGGGTTCTGGGAGGAACGGGCGGCGCAGTTCGCCCGGGCGATCCTGCACTCCGAGGTCGTGCTGCGGCTCTCCGAAGCGGGCGTACGACAGCTTCCGTACGCCACCGATTCCGCGGCCACCCGCGAGGCGCTGGAGACGGCGAGCGAACCGGACGCCGAGGGCTGGGTGACGCTCACCCTCGCCGTGGAGAACGAAATGGTCGCGTACACCCAGCTCATGCCCCTGGGCCCGGAGGCGGAGGTACTGGCTCCACAAGCTCTCAGGGACCGATTCGCAGCAGCAGCAACACAGATGGCCCACCGCTACAAGTAGCCGAAAGCGGGCCCCCACCCCAGAGGGACAGGGGCCCGCATGAGGCCGAAGGCTACAGACCGTACTTGGCCCGGGCTTCCTTCACCGCGGAGGCGGGAACCTCACCGCGACGGGCGAGCTGCGCGAGCGCGGCGACGACGATCGACTCCGCGTCGATGCCGAAGTGGCGACGCGCCGCGTCACGCGTGTCGGAGAGGCCGAAGCCGTCCGCACCGAGGGACGAGTAGTCCTGCTCGACCCACTGCGCGATCTGGTCGGGAACCTGCCGCATGTAGTCGGACACGGCGAGCACGGGACCCTGCGCACCCTCAAGGGCGCTGCGCACGTAAGGAATCTGCTCCTCGCCGCGCAGGATCGCCTCGTCCGCCTCCAGGGCGTCGCGGCGCAGCTCGGTCCAGGACGTCGCGGACCACACGTCGGCGGCCACGCCCCACTCCTCGGCGAGCATCTTCTGGGCCGCGAGGGTCCAGTGGATGGCGGTACCCGAGCCGAGCAGCTGGATGCGCGCGGCGTTGGCAGCGGGGGAGTGCCCCGCCGTCTCGGCCGTGTTGAAGCGGTACAGACCGCGCACGATGCCCTCGTCCACGCCCGCGGGCTTCGCGGGCTGCGGCATCGGCTCGTTGTAGACGGTGAGGTAGTAGAAGACGTTCTGGTCCTCACCGGGGGCGGCCTCGCCGTACATCCGGCGCAGACCGTCCTTGACGATCGCCGCGACCTCGTAGGCGAACGCGGGGTCGTACGACATGGCGGCGGGGTTCGTCGCGGCGATCACCGGCGAGTGGCCGTCCGCGTGCTGCAGACCCTCACCCGTCAGCGTCGTACGACCGGCGGTGGCGCCGACGAGGAAGCCGCGGCCGAGCTGGTCGCCGAGCTGCCACATCTGGTCGGCCGTGCGCTGCCAGCCGAACATCGAGTAGAAGATGTAGAACGGGATCATGGCTTCGCCGTGCGTCGCGTACGACGACGACGCGGCGATGAAGTCCGCCATGGAACCGGCCTCGGTGATCCCCTCGTTGAGGATCTGGCCGTCCTTGGCCTCGCGGTAGTACATCAGCTGGTCACGGTCGACCGGCTCGTAGGTCTGGCCCTTGGGCGAGTAGATGCCCAGGGACGGGAAGAGCGACTCCATGCCGAAGGTGCGCGCCTCGTCGGGGACGATCGGCACCCAGCGCTTGCCGGTCTCCTTGTCGCGGATCAGGTCCTTGACCAGGCGTACGAAGGCCATGGTCGTCGCCATCGACTGGCTGCCGGAGCCCTTGTCGAACGCGGCGAACGACTTGTCGGCCGGGGCGGGCAGCGGCGCGAGCGGCTGCGTACGGCGGGCCGGGGCCGGACCGCCGAGGGCGGCACGGCGCTCCTGGAGGTAGCGGACCTCGGGGGCGTCGGCACCCGGGTGGCCGTAGGGCACCTGGCCGTCGACGAACGCGCTGTCCGGGATCGGCAGCTCCAGGAGGTCGCGCATGTCCTTGAACTCGTCCACCGTGAGCTTCTTCATCTGGTGGTTGGCGTTCTTGGACTCGAAGCCCTTGCCGAGCGTGAAGCCCTTGACCGTCTGCGCGAGGATCACGGTCGGCGCGCCCTTGTGGGTGAGCGCCGCACGGTAGGCCGCGTAGACCTTGCGGGCCTCGTGGCCGCCGCGCGAGAGGTGGAAACACTCGCTGATCTTGTCGTCGCTGAGCAGCTTGCCCAGCTCGACGAGCGCGGGCTCGGAGCCGAAGAAGTGCTCGCGGATGTAGGCGGCGTCACGCGTCGCGTACGTCTGGAACTGCGCGTCCGGCACCTCGCGCAGGCGGCGGACCAGGGCGCCGTTGGTGTCGAGCTGGAACAGCTCGTCCCAGGCGTTGCCCCACAGGACCTTGATGACGTTCCAGCCGGCACCGCGGAACTGGGCCTCCAGCTCCTGCACCACGCGGAAGTTGGCGCGGACCGGGCCGTCGAGGCGCTGCAGGTTGCAGTTGATGACGTAGGTGAGGTTGTCGAGACCCTCTCGTGCGGCGAGCGCGAGGGCTGCCGTCGACTCGGGCTCGTCCATCTCGCCGTCACCCAGGAACGCCCACACGTGCGAGGCGGAGACGTCCTTGATGTTGCGGTTGGTGAGGTAGCGGTTGAACCGCGCCTGGTAGATCGCCGACAGCGGGCCGAGGCCCATCGAGACGGTCGGGAACTCCCACAGCCAGGGCAGCCGCCGCGGGTGCGGGTAGGACGGCAGGCCGTTGCCGCCCGCCTCCTGGCGGAAGTTGTCCAGGTGCGACTCGTTCAGACGGCCGTCGAGGAAGGCGCGGGCGTAGATGCCGGGGGATGCGTGGCCCTGGATGTAGAGCTGGTCGCCGGAGCCGTCCCCCTCCTTGCCGTGGAAGAAGTGGTTGAAGCCCGTCTCGTACAGCCAGGCGGCGGAGGCGAAGGTGGCGATGTGGCCGCCGACGCCGTGCTTGCTGCCCCGGGTCACCATCGCGGCCGCGTTCCAGCGGTTCCACGCGGCGATGCGCTGTTCCATCGCCTCGTCGCCCTCGACCGCCGGCTCGGCGGAGGTGGGGATGGTGTTGACGTAGTCGGTCTCAAGGAGCTTGGGCAGCGCCAGGCCCGCGCCCTCGGCGCGCTCCAGCGTGCGCCGCATCAGGTATGCGGCTCGGTGCGGCCCGGCCGCCTGGGTAACGGCGTCCAGGGAGGCCTGCCATTCGGCGGTCTCCTCGGGGTCGCGGTCCGGGAGCTGGTCGAGCTCGCTCGGCTGGATTGCGGAGGGGTCGGTCATGTCGCCGCCTTCCTGAGTCGGAGGGGGTCCCCTGTTCGGTAAGGGGTGGGGTTGCCCGAAGTCTTTGGCAGGACAGGGCGTAAGGCTCGGGTGAGAGCCCGTCGGAGACTGTAACTCCGTGATCGATGATCGATCAAAGGGTTGAAGGGGAAAACTCCTTCATATTCAGAAAGTAGGCATCCGGTGCCATTAATGCGGGCACGCGGTGCCTTCGAATTGAAGGATCACCGCAGGTGAGAGCACGTATGAGCGGGTCCGTCACGAATGAGCGCGAGTCCCGGAGCGGACCGCGCAAGAGGTCAGGGACGCGGCGCGCAGCCCAGCACGTGGGCCTTCACCAGCTCCGCGATCGCGGGATCCCGGCTCCGGAATGCGGACACGAGAGCCTCGTGCTCCTCCGCGTACGACTGCTGCACCGTCCCGAGCCAGCGGATCGAAAGGGCCGTGAAGACCTCGATTCCCAGGCCCTCCCAGGTGTGCAGCAGAACGGAGTTGTTCGCGGCTCGCACCAACTCCCGGTGGAAACCGACCGTGTGCCGCACCTGAGAAGTCCCGTCGGCGGCCCGGTCCGCCTCGTACAGGGCGGCGACATGGGGTTCGAGCGCCGAGCAGTCACCGGCCAGGCTCTCCGCGGCGAGCTCGGCCGCGATGGCCTCCAGGCCCGCACGGACGGGGTAGCTCTCCTCCAGGTCCGCCGCGGTCAGATTCCGTACGCGCACGCCCTTGTTGGGGGCCGACTCGATGAGCCGGAGCGTCTCCAGCTCCCGCAGGGCTTCCCGTACGGGCGTCTGCGAGACCTCGAGCTCCACGGCGATCCGCCGCTCCACGATCCGCTCGCCCGGCTGCCAGCGCCCGCTGACGATCCCCTCCACGATGTGCTCGCGGATCTGTTCGCGCAGCGAGTGAACGACGGGCGCGGTCATGTGGGCTCCTCCGGCGGGGGCAGCGCCCCCAGGGCGTTGTGACCCCTAGACAATACGGCGACGCCCCCGCTCGGAAACCTCCGAACGGGGGCGTACGCACTGATGAGACGAGTCTTACAGCCCGGGGGCCGCAGAACTACGGGGAGCTACAGGCCGAGCTCGACCTCGAACTCGCCGGCCTCCAGGATCGCCTTGACCGTTGTCAGGTAACGGGCGGCGTCCGCGCCGTCCACCAGACGGTGGTCGTAGGAGAGCGAGAGGTACGTCATGTCCCGGATGGCGATGGTCTCGCCGAGGTCCGGGTGGTTGATGACGACCGGGCGCTTGACCGTGGCACCGATGCCGAGGATGGCGGCCTGGTTCGGCGGCACGATGACCGTGTCGAACAGGGCACCGCGCGAACCGGTGTTGGAGACCGTGAAGGTGGCACCGGACATGTCGTCCGGGGTGAGGCCACCGCCACGGGCCTTGCCGGCCAGCTCTGCGGTCTTCTTGGAGATACCGGCGATGTTCAGGTCGCCCGCACCCTTGATGACCGGCGTCATCAGACCCTTCTCGGCGTCAACGGCGATGCCGATGTTCTCCGAGTCGAAGTACGTGATGGTGCCTTCGTCGTCGTTGATCCGGGCGTTGACGACCGGGTGGGCCTTCAGCGCCTGGGCGGCGGCCTTGACGAAGAACGGCATCGGGGAGAGCTTGACGCCCTCACGGGCCGCGAACGCGTCCTTCGCCTTGGCGCGCAGCTTCATCAGCTTCGTGATGTCGACCTCGACGACCGAGGTCAGCTGGGCCTGCGAGTGCAGCGCCTTCATCATGTTGTCGCCGATGACCTTGCGCATGCGGGTCATCTTGACCGTCTGGCCGCGCAGCGGGGACGCCTCGATGGACGGAGCCTTCGACGCGGCCGGGGCAGCGGCGGCGGCCGGAGCCGGAGCGGTCTTCTTGGCCTCGGCGGCCGCGATGACGTCCTGCTTGCGGATGCGACCGCCGACGCCGGTGCCCTTGACGTCCGACAGGCTCACGCCGTGCTCGTTGGCCAGCTTGCGGACCAGCGGCGTGACGTACGCGCCGTCGTCGGCCGGGGAGGCCGGAGCGGCGGGCGCGGCGGGCGCGGACGGGGCGGCGGGCTGCGCCGGGGCGGGCGCGGCCGGGGCCGGAGCAGCCGGGGCGGCGGGCTGAGCCGGAGCCGGAGCGGCAGCGGCGGGCGCGGCCGGGGCGGCGGGCTCGGGGGCCGGAGCCGCGGGAGCGGCCGGAGCCGGCTTCTCGGCGGCGGGGGCCGGAGCGGCCGGGGCAGCCGGAGCGGCAGCGGCCGGAGCGGCACCGGGAGCACCGATGACGGCGAGCTTGGCGCCGACCTCAGCGGTCTCGTCCTCGCCCACGACGATCTCGAGCAGCACGCCCGCGGCGGGGGAGGGGATCTCGGTGTCGACCTTGTCCGTGGAGACCTCGAGCAGGGGCTCGTCCTCCGCGACCTCCTCGCCGACCTCCTTCAGCCAACGGGTGACGGTGCCCTCGGTGACCGACTCGCCCAGTGCGGGCAGCGTGACGTCGGTGCCGGAGGCGCCACCGGCCGGGGCTGCCTCAGCGGCAGGGGCCTCGGCGGCGGGGGCCGGAGCGGCGGGAGCCTCGGCAGCGGGGGCCGGGGCCTCCTCCTGCGCGGGCTCGGCGGCCGGGGCGGACTCGGCCGCGGGCTGTGCTGCATTAGCCGCCTCCGGCGCCGGGCCGCTGCCGTCGTCGATGACGGCAAGCTCGGCGCCGACCTCGACGGTCTCGTCCTCGGCGACCTTGATGGAGGCCAGGATGCCGGCGGCCGGGGAGGGGATCTCGGTGTCGACCTTGTCGGTCGAGACCTCGAGCAACGGCTCGTCGGCCTCGACGCGCTCGCCCTCGGCCTTCAGCCAACGGGTGACAGTGCCCTCGGTGACGCTCTCGCCGAGCGCCGGAAGGGATACGGAAACCGCCATGGTTTCAGTTGCTCCTTACGAAAATGGGGAAGTCTGGTCGTCGCGCCCGATAACTGAAAGGTCAGTCGTGGGAGTGGAGAGGCTTGCCCGCGAGGGCCAGGTGAGCCTCGCCCATCGCCTCGTTCTGCGTCGGGTGGGCGTGGATGAGCTGGGCGACCTCGGCCGGCAGCGCTTCCCAGTTGTAGATCAGCTGGGCTTCGCCGACCTGCTCGCCCATGCGGTCGCCGACCATGTGGACGCCGACCACGGCACCGTCCTTGACCTGGACGAGCTTGATCTCGCCCGCGGTCTTGAGGATCTTGCTCTTGCCGTTGCCCGCCAGGCTGTACTTGAGGGCGACGACCTTGTCCGCGCCGTAGATCTCCTTGGCCTTGGCCTCGGTGATGCCCACGGAGGCGACCTCGGGGTGGCAGTACGTCACCTTCGGCACGCCGTCGTAGTCGATCGGGACGGTCTTGAGACCGGCCAGGCGCTCCGCCACCAGGATGCCCTCGGCGAAGCCGACGTGCGCGAGCTGGAGGGTCGGCACCAGGTCGCCCACGGCCGAGATGGTCGGGACGTTGGTCTGCATGTACTCGTCGGCGAGGACGTAGCCGCGGTCCATGGCGACGCCCTGCTCCTCGTAGCCGAGGCCCTGGGAGACCGGGCCGCGGCCGATGGCGACGAGGAGAACCTCGGCGTCGAAGGTCTTGCCGTCGGCGAGGGTCACGCGGACGCCGTCCTGCGTGTACTCGGCCTTCTCGAAGAAGGTGCCGAGGTTGAACTTGATGCCGCGCTTGCGGAACGCGCGCTCAAGAAGCTTCGAGGAGTTCTCGTCCTCGACCGGCACGAGGTGCTTGAGGCCCTCGACGACGGTCACCTCGGAACCGAAGGACTTCCACGCCGAGGCGAACTCGACGCCGATGACGCCGCCGCCCAGGATGATCGCGGACTTCGGCACGCGGTCCAGGGTCAGGGCGTGGTCCGAGGAGATGATGCGGTTGCCGTCGATCTCCAGGCCCGGCAGCGACTTCGGCACGGAGCCGGTCGCGAGGAGCACGTGGCGGCCCTGGACGCGCTGGCCGTTCACGTCCACGGAGGTCGGCGACGAGAGCTTGCCCTCGCCCTCGATGTACGTCACCTTGCGCGAGGCGATGAGTCCCTGCAGGCCCTTGTAGAGCCCGGAGATCACGTCGTCCTTGTACTTGTGGACGGCCGCCATGTCGATGCCCTCGAAGGTGGCCTTCACGCCGAACTGATCGGCTTCGCGAGCCTGGTCGGCGATCTCGCCGGCGTGCAGCAGCGCCTTCGTCGGGATGCAGCCGTTGTGCAGGCAGGTACCGCCGACCTTGCCCTTCTCGATCAGGGCGACGTCCAGGCCCAGCTGCGACGCGCGCAGTGCCGCGGCGTAACCGCCGCTACCGCCGCCGAGGATCACTAGGTCGAAAACGGTGCTGGCGTCGTTCGCCACGTCACGTCCTCCATGCATGTGCGCCGTACGCCGGACCGCTCTTCCCGTGGGACGACCGGTCGGTCGGCTGGTATTCGGCCGCTCTTGTTTCGGCCCTGTGGTGGGGGCCCTGTCCTGCCGAGAACCCATCTTCGCACTTGTCGGCGGGAGGTGGGACGGCGGGCCGGGCTGTGAGACGTCTGATTCGCCACGTCCGGACGTTGCTCAGGCGTTACTCAGGCGTATGGACGTACGGATTTCGTCGAGGGCGAAATCGGTCAGGGCCCGGACATCTGGGTGTCCGGGCCCTGACCCACGTACGGCAGATCAGCTGGTCGGCCGAGGCCTGGTCAGCCGAGGTCGCCCGCGGCCGTGCGCTCCGCGAGGCGGACCAGGGTGCGGACCGCGGTACCGGTGCCGCCCTTGGGCGTGTAACCGAACGGGCCGCCCTCGTTGAAGGCCGGGCCCGCGATGTCCAGGTGCGCCCAGGCGATGCCCTCGCCGACGAACTCCTTCAGGAAGAGACCGGCCACCAGACCGCCGCCCATGCGCTCGCCCATGTTGGCGATGTCGGCGGTGGGGGAGTCCATGCCCTTCCTCAGGTGCTCGGGCAGCGGCATCGGCCAGGAGGGCTCGCCCGCTTCCTCGGAGGCGTCGTGGATCGCGGCGCGGAACGCGTCGTCGTTGGCCATGATGCCGAAGGTGCGGCTGCCGAGCGCCATCATCATCGCGCCGGTCAGCGTGGCCACGTCGACGATCGCGTCGGGGGTGTCCTCGGAGGCCTTGGCGATCGCGTCGGCCAGGACCAGACGGCCCTCGGCGTCCGTGTTCAGGACCTCGACGGTCTTGCCGCTGTACATCCGCAGGACGTCGCCGGGACGGGTCGCCGAGCCCGACGGCATGTTCTCGGCGAGCGCCAGCCAGCCGGTGACGTTCACTTCGAGGCCAAGACGCGCGGCGGCGACGACGGCGGCGAAGACGGCCGCGGCACCGGCCATGTCGCACTTCATCGTCTCGTTGTGACCGGCGGGCTTCAGCGAGATGCCGCCCGAGTCGTAGGTGATGCCCTTGCCGACGAAGGCGAGGTGCTTCTTCGCCTTGGACGAGGTGTACGAGAGCTTCACCAGGCGCGGCGGGGCCTCCGAGCCGACGCCGACACCGAGGATGCCGCCGTAGCCGCCCTTGGTGAGCGCCTTCTCGTCCAGGACCTGGACCTTGATCCCGTGCTCCTTGCCGGCCGCGGAGGCGACCGCGGCGAAGGCCTCGGGGTTGAGGTCGTTCGGCGGCGTGTTGATCAGGTCGCGGGCGCGGTTGAGCTCCTCGGACACGGCGATGGCGCGCTCGACGGCGGCCTTGTACGCCTTGTCGCGGGGCTTGCCGCCCAGCAGGGCGATCTCGGCGAGCGGACCCTTGGCGTCCTTGCCCTTGGCGGAACCATTCTCCTTGTACGCGTCGAAGGAGTACGCGCCGAGCAGCGCACCCTCGGCGATCGCGCCGGTGTCGTCGGCGTCCTCGGCGGGCAGCACGAACGCGGCCTTCTTCGAGCCGGACAGGGCGCGCGCCGCGGTACCGGCGGCGCGGCGCAGGGCGTCGGTGCCGTACGTCTCGTCCTTCTCCGGCACCGTGCCGAGACCGACCGCGACGACGACCGGGGCCTTGAAGCCCGACGGCGCGGGCAGCTTGGTCACCTCGCCCTCGCCGCCGGTGGCGCCGAGGGTCTCCAGGACGGAGGCGAGCTTGCCGTCGTACGCCTTGTCCACGGCTTCGGCGCCCGGAGCGACGACCGGCCCCTTGGCGCCCTTCGCGACGCCGACGACGATCGCGTCGGCACGCAGGCCGGACGCGGCGGCAGTGCTGAGAGTCAGAGCAGTCACGGTGGTGAATTCTCGCTTCCGTTGAGTTCTTGGCCGATGGGGTGGGTCGACCCGGCCCGGCGCCAGCCTAGAACGGGCCGAAAGGGCGCCGGACATGAGCCTACGCGCGTCCTGCCCGTTCGATCGTGTCGGCGTAGATTCATCCGTTCGTGGCGGCGCTTTTATGTTTCGAAATGGCGTGCCCTGCGACTCAGCCGAGGGCCAGAACCGCAAGCGTCGCGGTGGCCGCGGTCTCCGCGAGTGCGCCGAAGACATCGCCGGTGATGCCTCCGAAGCGGCGGACGCAGTGCCGCAGGAGGAGTTCGGCGGCGCAGACCGCCAGGACCACGGAAGCCGCGTACCGCACGGCCTCGTACGCCCCGAAGGGCACGGCGGCGATCGCGGCCAGCGCGGTGACGAGCGCGGTCGCGAGCAGGGCGGCGCCGCGGGGAACCGTTCCTGCCACCGCCGCGCCGAGTCCCTCCGGGCGGGCCGGCGGGACGCCCGTGCGGGCGGCCAGGGTGAGCGCGAGGCGGGCGGCGGTCGCCGAGACGACCGCGGCCAGTGCGCCCCGGGTCCAGGAGGCTTCGTACAGCTGGAAGAGGACGGCCACCTGGGCGAGCAGGGTGAAGAGCAGGGTGATGACGCCGAACGGGCCGACGTCGGACTGCTTCATGATGCTCAGCGCCTGGTCGGCGGGTTTGGCGCTGCCCAGGCCGTCGGCGGTGTCGGCGAGGCCGTCGAGGTGGAGGCCGCGGGTGAGGGCGGCGGGGGTTGCGGCGGTCGCCGTGGCGGCCAGCAGCGGGCCTGCGCCCAGTGCCATGAGCGCGCCGCCCAGCGCGGCTGCGCAAGCTCCGACCACGAGACCGGCGAGGGGAGCGCACAGCATCCCGCTGCGGGCGGCCTCGCGGTCCCAGCGGGTGACTCTTACCGGGAGGGCGGTCAGAGTGCCGAAGGCGAAGCGGAGGGCGTCGGCGGGGGAGATTCTGGGCACCGCGGAAGGGTATCCGGCCTGGACGCGGCTGTGATCGGCACCCGGCAGTGGGCGCTGTGCCCACCCGTTCCGCCCTGCGGAACGCCTGCCCACAGCAGGGAGCTGGAGTGCGGCCCGTCGTCCCCCGGCCCAGGATGGGCCCATGGCCGACTGGTGGTACCGGAACATCGTGGAGCCGGGGAAGCTCCCGCTCCTGCTGGCCCTGCTCTCCTTCGTGGGCTGCTTTCTCGTCACCAGGACCATCACGCGCCTCATCCGCGCGGGCAAGGGCCCCTTCCGGAACATCAGTTCGGGTGACGTCCACATCCACCACGTGGTGCCCGGCATCTTCCTCATGCTGGTGGGGGGATTCTGGGCGGTCGCGGCCGGCCGGCACAGCCTCGCCTCGATGTTCGCGGCGGTCATCTTCGGCATCGGCGCCGGTCTCGTACTGGACGAGTTCGCGCTGATCCTCTACCTCGACGACGTCTACTGGAGCGAGCAGGGCCGCAAGAGCGTCGAGGTGGTGATGCTGACCGCTGCCCTGGTGGTGCTCGTGCTCACCGGCTTCACCCCGTTCGGCGTGGACGACCTGACGCCCGAGGAGCGGAGCAACCGCGCGGGCCTCGCCCTGAACGTCGGCGTCAACTGCTGCTTCGCCCTGATCGCCCTGGCCAAGGGCAAGCTGCGTACGGCTCTGATCGGCATGGTGATCCCGCTGGTCGCGCTGGTGGGCGCGATCCGTCTCGCCCGGCCGGGATCGGCGTGGGCCAGACGCTTCTACCGCAACCGGCCCCGCGCCCGCGCCCGGTCGGGCCTGCGGGCCTTCCACCACGACCGTCGCTGGACCGGACCGCGCCGCAGGCTTCAGGACTGGATCGGCGGCAGACCCGACCCGGAACTCGCGCGCCCGCGCCGCTGAAGCACCGCCGAGCAGCCGCACAGCACCAGGGCCGCGACGATCGCCGCCAGATGCTCCCTGCCCGCGAGGTTGTTCTTGACGGCCACCTCGACGACCATCAGCACGATCACGAGCCCTGCCGTGAACCACGCCCGGTAGCGCCAGCACACGTAGACCGCGAGCCCGACCACGGCGGCGGACGGGCCGGTGTCGACGACCTGCGCGTCCGACGCGGGGAGCCCCAGCGGGTGGCCGGGACCCCATTCGATGCCCACGCGCGCGTAGAGCGTGCCCGCGAGGGTGGCCGCGTAGCCGATGACGAGCGTGCGCCACCAGCCGACGCAGATCTCCGCGACGCCGAACACCAGCAGCATCTGCGCGAGCGCGCCCCAGACGGGCAGGTCGAGGGCGGGCACGAAGAGCGAGAGCGGGGTGCGCAGCAGGGCGAGCCAGAGCGGTTCCTCGGCCCGTACGGAGCCGATGTTCTGCACGAATTGATAGCCCCACGGCTGGTTCTGCGTGAACTGGAGCAGGGCCGTGAGGCAGACGGCGGCCAGCGTCATGGGCGCGGCCCGCCAGCGCCGCTCGGCGATGCCCTCCCGTACGGCGGCGTACAGCGGTCCCCACTCGGCGCGCGCCAGACGCGTCAGGGGGCCGGTGTCCGGGGAACTCATCGTCGGGACTCCAGATGCTTGCGGTGCAACCACTTCGGCAGGCCCGGCGCTTCCAGGAAGCCCTCCGCGCGGGCCGACGCGATGCCGATGCGCGGCAGGTCACCGCTCTTCTCGAAGAGAAGGAAGCGGGGCTCCCAGATCGGGCGGTACTTCGCGTTGGCGCGGTACAGCGACTCGATCTGCCACCACTTGGAGAAGAAGGTGAGCAGCGAGCGCCACAGCCGCAGGACCGGGCCCGCGCCGAGCCGCGAGCCACGTTCGAAGACCGACCTGAACATCGCGAAGTTCAGCGATACTTGAGTGATCTTGATCTCGGCGGCACGCTGGAGCAGTTCGATGACCATGAACTCCATCAGGCCGTTCTCGGAGTCGCGGTCGCGCCGCATCAGGTCGAGCGAGAGCCCGTTCGGCCCCCATGGCACGAAGGAGAGCACCGCTCTCAACTCGCCCTCGGCGTCGGTGCATTCGAGCATCACGCACCGCCCGTCCGCGGGATCGCCGAGCCGCCCGAGCGCCATGGAGAAGCCGCGCTCGGTGGCCCCGTCGCGCCAGTCGTCGGCGCGTCCGAGGAGGTACGCCATCTCGTCGGCCGGGATGTCCTCGTGGCGCCGGATCCGCACCTCGTAGCCGGCGCGCTTGACCCGGTTGTACGCCTGGCGCACCGTCCGCATGGCCCGCCCCTGAAGCGTGAACTCCGCCGTCTCGACGATGGCTTCGTCGCCCAGTTCCAGGGCGTCGAGGCCGTGCCGTGCGTAGACCGTGCCCGCCTCCTCGCTCGCGCCCATCACGGCCGGGAGCCAGCCGTGCTCGCGGGCGTCGGCCAGCCAGGGTTCGATGGCGCCCGGCCAGGCCTCCGGATCCCCGATGGGATCACCGGACGCCAGGGACACGCCCCCGACGACCCGGTACACGACCGCCGCCTTCCCGCTCGGCGACCAGACGACGCTCTTCTCGCGGCGCAGCGCGAAGTAGCCGAGCGAGTCGCGTTCCCCGTACTTGTCGAGCAGCGCGTGCAGCTTGTGCTCGTCGTCCTCGGTGAGCGGGTCGACCGCCTTGCGCGAGCGGAAGGCGGCGTACAGGACGGCGAGGAGGAGCAGGGTGCTGAGCACGTTGATGGTGACGTTGACCCAGCCGGGCGTGGTGATGCCCTCGAAGCGCTCGTCGTCGGCGGCCAGCGAGACCAGGCGCATCAGGCCGTAGCGCCAGCGGTCCAGGAACGTCGAACGGTATTCGTCGTGCGCGCGGTTGGTGACGCCGACCAGGAGTGCGGCGATCAGCGAGGTCACCAGGAGGCCGCCGACGGCGACGGCCGCGGCGAGCTTCGGGTTGGAGCGGTCGCCCTTGGCGTAGAACTCCCGCCGCCCGACGATCAGGGAGGCGACGAAGGCGGCGGTCAGGGCGAGGGAGATCCAGTTCTGCGCGTACCGGCGGATCTCCGGGAAGATCATCGCGAACGCGAAGAGAAGCAGGAAGAGCCCGCTGAGTACGAGGTTGAGAATCCAGGCGGCGCGTTTGCGGCGGCGCATCGTGATCGCCAGGAACATCGTGAACGCACCGGAGGCGAAGCCCGCGGTGAGCATGTACGGCGTGAAGTAGTTCTCGGTGTTGTGCCGCCGCAGATCCTGCCCCAGAGAGACCCAGACCGCGCTCAGGAAGTTGATGAAGGTGACGGCGCGGAGGTACCAGACACTGAAGGCCGCGGCGAGCCGCCGCCTACGCAGATCACGTCGGCGCCCGGCAGTAGCGGATTGCTCATCTCCCATGAAAAGGGATCATATGGGGCCATGCCGGGCCGTCATCGGGTGCGCGCGGACGCGCCGCCTACTCCACTCCGGGATCCCCTGCCCTGGGCGGGATTCCGGAGCCCGTCTTGGGCGCGGTCTCGCTGTCGGTCTTCGCCTCCGGCTCGGGCTCCGGCTCGGACTCGGGCTCCGGCTCGCGCTCGGGCAGCTCCGCGGAGAGCGCCGCCGCGGCCCGCACCAGGGGCAGCGCGAGGAGCGCGCCCACGCCCTCGCCCACCTGCACACCCTGTTCGAGTACGGGGTCGAGAGCCATCCGGTCCAGGGCCTTGGCCTGCGCGGGCTCCCCGCTGCTGTGCCCCGCCAGCCACCAGTCCGGCGCGCGGAACGCGACCCGCTGGGCCACGAGCGCCGCCGCCGCTGCCACGACGCCGTCCAGGATGACCGGCGTACGCCGCACGGCGCTCTGCAGCAGGAACCCGGTCATGGCGGCGATATCGGCCCCGCCCACCGCCGCGAGCAGCTCCAGCTGGTCCCCGAGGACGGGCCGCGCCCGCCGCAGCGAATCCCGGACCGCCGCACACTTGCGCATCCACGCGAGATCGTCGATCGGCGAACCGCCGCGCCCGGTCACCACGGACGCGTCGGTCCCGCACAGCGCGGCGACCAGCGTCGCCGCGGGCGTCGTGCCGCCGACGCTCACATCGCCGAGCACCACCAGGTCGGTCCCGGAGTCCGCCTCCTCGTCGGCGACGGCCATTCCGGCCCGCACCGCAGCCTCGGCCTCCTCGGCCGTCAGCGCGTCCTCGATGTCGACGCGCCCCGAACCGCGCCGCACCCGGTGCCCCGCCACCTCCGCGGGCAGCCCGTCCGGGTCGCAGTCCAGGGCCACGTCGACGACCCGGACGGGCACGTCGAGGCGGCGCCCGAGGATGGCGACGGGGCTCTCCCCGGAGAGCACGGCACGCACGAGCTCCGCCGCGCTGCCCGCGGGCCGGGCGGACACGTCGAGCTGCGCGACCCCGTGGTCACCCGCGAAGAGGATCACGCGCGGCCGCTCGATCGGCTTGACCGGCACCGAGGACTGGGCTGCGGACAGCCACTCGCCAAGGTCGTCCAGACGGCCGAGCGCTCCGGGCGGCACGCTCTGCCGCTCCCTGCGCTCCTCGGCGTCGCGGCGCATCCCGCCGTCGGGCCGCTCGATCAGGTCGGTGAAGTCGTCGAGATTCAGCGAGCTCATTCGCCGAACAGTACCGGCAGGCCCGGGGCCTGGATCAGACGGCCCGGCAGCAGACGTCCGGGCGAGGGCGGCGTCGCGGAACGGGCCACCTCCACGGTGTCGTTACGCCTGCGCCGTCCATCCTTTACGTACGTTTATGTTCACTTACGCGCGATGTGAGGAGCCCGCCACGCCCATGCCCGCCACGCCTGCCCCCGTCGCCCCCGCGCCCGCCACGCCCACGCACACCGCACTGGCCGCCGCCGCCCGGGCCGAGAAGGTCTTCGCCGTCCCGCACTCCGCCCGCCGCCATCGGGCCAGGGCCCGGGCGATGGCCCCGTTCGGCGAGCCCGAGAGCTGGCTGGACATCGACACAGGGCACGGTCACTTCCCCGCCGTCGCGCAGGAGGTGCACCCGTACACCGCCTTCGACGGCCTCGACCCGACCGAGCGCGTGGAGGAGGGGCGCAGGGCAGGGCGCGTGGAGGAGGCGCACCGCGGGCTCCTCGCCGACCTGGCGCCGAAGCTCGCGGGGCGCTACGACGTGCTCAGCATGTTCCACTACCTGGAGCGCAGCGAGGACCCGCGCATCGAACTCATCGCCGCCCGCACGGTGCTGCGGCCCGGCGGCCATCTGATGATCGAGGTCCCCGTCCCGGAGAGCCGGTACGCAAGGGTCCTCGGCAAAGGGTGGCTGCTGCCCGGGCCCCGCCACCTGCTGCCCGCGCCCCACCACCGCATCCCGCTCGACGGGCTCCGGCGCGACCTCGAAAGCCTCGGCTACACCGTCGTGGCCACCGACCGGCGCACGGCGCACATCCCGTTCGACCTGGCCGCGGGCCTGGCCCTCGCCCTCGGCCGCATCCGTGCCACGGCCCGCGTCGCGGCCCCGCTCCTGGCCGTCGCCGCCCTGGCCGACCGGATCCTCGCGCCCCTGGTCAGCCGCACCCGGTTCGCCAACGCCTACCGGGTCATCGCCCGCAGGGGCCCCAAGGCGTGACCGGTCGCGCGAGCAGCCGGCCGGTCAGCCCCGCAGGGTGAGGGCCTGGCCCGCGACGACCATCAGCACGTGCTCGCACTCCGCCGCGAACGCCGCGTTCAGGCGGCCCAGTTCATCGCGGTAGCGGCGGCCCGATGCGGTCGCCGGGACGATGCCGGAGCCGACCTCGTTCGACACGGCGACGACCGTGCGCCGGGTCGCGCGCACCGCGTCCGTGAGCTCGGCGATCCGCTTGCGCAGCGCCCGCTCGCCCCCGCCCGCCCATTCGTCGTCGTCCCACGCGTTCACCTCGTCCATGGCGTACGTCAGCCACAGCGACAGGCAGTCGATGAGCAGGGGAGGGCCGTTCTCGGCGAGCAGCGGCACGAGGTCGCAGGTCTCGGCGGTGCTCCACGAGCCGGGCCGCCTCTCCCGGTGGGCGCTCACCCGGTCCGCCCACTCCGAGTCGCCGTTCCTGGTCCCGCCGGTGGCCACGTAGAGGACCTCGGGGAAGGCTTCCAGGCGCCGCTCGGCCTCCACCGACTTCCCGGACCTGGCGCCGCCGAGCACGAGGGTGCGGCGCGGCACGTCCGGTACGTCCTCGTAGGCGCCGACCACCAGCGTCGTCCCGTCCGGCACGGCGCGCGCACCGGCGGCCGCCAGCCTGCGGGTCAGCTCCGCGCCCGGCGGCACCCCGTGGTCCAGATGGACGGCGAGGACATCCGTGGTCGGCCCGATCGCACCCGCCGCCCGCAGCCGCGCGAGCCCGTCGGGGCGCCCGATGACATCGGCGACGACCATCTCGTACGCCGGATGCCCGTCCGGCACCCCGGCGGGCGCACCCTGCGGCGGCAGATAGAGCAGCCGCTCGCCGTCGGGGCCCGTCACCTCGTACCCCGTGCCCGGGTGGTCCATCGCCACCGCGCGCACCCGGTGACCGGTGAGCAGCGCGAGTTCCCGCCCGTCGGGCACCCGGCCCGGCTGCGGAAGTCCTGCCGGTACCTCCACCGCGGGCCCGTCGTGCGGGTGGGAGAGCAGAACCTGGCGTACGCCGCCGAGCGAGTGCCCGGCGCGGGCGGCCGCGAAGGCGGCGCCAGGGGTGAGGTCGAGCAGCAGGATGCCGTCCACCAGGAGCGCGGTCGCGGCGCGCGCGGCGCCGCCGAGCGCGGTCGCGCAGGCCGCGCAGGGGCAGCCGGGGCGGGGCAGGCCTTCGGGGGAGCCGGTGCCGAGCAGAGTCAGTTCCACGAGAAGATCCTCCCGCGTCACCGCGAGCGCCGCTCGCCCGGCTAGGCTTCAAGCGGCTTCACACAGCTGTCGGACCATCGGGAGGCTGGCATGGCGGCATGGACGTGGCGGTTCGAGAAGGCGGACGGGACGGAGGTCCAGCCCGCTCTGACACCCGAAGAGTTCACCACTCAAGGGGACGCGGAGTCCTGGGTCGGTGAGTTCTGGAAGGAACTCGCGGACGGCGGCGCCGACCAGGTGTCGCTCTTCGAGGACACGAACAAGATCTACGGGCCGATGAGCCTGCACGCGGAGGACGCGGCGCAGGGATGAGTGACGCCGGAACGTGAAGGCGTGAGGGGCGGCCGCATCAGCGG
>NZ_JBSGSG010000092.1:0-38401 GCF_053606765.1 Streptomyces sp. NPDC055189 | reverse complement strand
GTCCACCTCTTCGGCGTTGCTCCGCCTTTCCCCTCCCGTCACTTCTCTCGCTTCTTTGCTCGCTCTGGGGGCCGCATGCACCTCGTTCGTACTCAGTTCACGCATCACAGATACGCCGCCGTACTCGTCACCGCCCTGGCCCTGGCGCTCGGCCTGCTCACCGCGAGCCCGCCACCGGACGCGTACGCCGCCGACAACGGCCGCTGGTCCGTCTTCCCCGCCGACAAGACCAACGAGGGCGGCAAAGCGGGCAAGAAGGCTGCCAAGGACAAGGCCCACCGGGCGTACTTCCGGATGAAGGCGGATCCGGGCCGCACCGTGCGCGACAAGGTCACCGTCTCCAATCTCGCCAAGGAGCCGGTGACTTTCCTGCTCTACGCCGCCGACGCGTACAACACCCCGCGCGACGGCGGCTTCGCGGTACGCGAGCCCACCGAGAAGCAGCGGTCCGTCGGGGTGTGGACACGCCTCGGGCGCTCGGAGGTCACCGTCCCGGCGGGCGGCAAGACCACCGTGCCCTTCACCGTCGCCGTTCCGCGCACCGCATCGCCCGGCGACCACCCCGGAGCCGTCATCGCCCTGGACAAACGCGTCGCCCGCGCCAAGGGCACCGGCGTCGGTATCCGACAGGCGGTCGGCGCCCGGGTCTATCTGCAGGTCAACGGCGAGCGGGCGCCCGGCCTGAAGGTCCAGGACGTCCGGTTCGACTACGAGGTTCCGCTGCTGCCCGGCCTCGGCAAGGACGCCACGGTCACGTACACGCTCGTCAACAGCGGCAATGTGCAGCTCGAGCCGAGGGTCGATCTCAAGGCCAAGGGTCTGTTCGGCCGGACGTCCTTCGACAGCGCGGGCAACAAGCTGCCGGCCGAGCTGATGCCGGGCCAGCGGGTGCGGATCACTCAGAAGTGGGCAGCGCCGCCTCCGCTGGACTGGGGCAGCGTCGAGCTCACAGCGAGCGACAAGGGCGGCGAGCTGGTGGAGAGCGGGAGCACCGCCTATCGCACGGTGAACTGGGGTGTCCTCATGACGATCGTCCTGGTGGTGCTCTTCCTGATCGTGGGCGTAGTGGTACGGCGCCGCAGGGCCCGCGCCGCCGTGCGGGCTTGATCCGTACGGCATGACCGCGGGCCCGGAGCGCCGTCGCTGCTCCGGGCCCGCTTTCTGCACTGCCGTACGGCGAGGAGCACCCCGGGGACGCGGGGTGCCCGGGCGCCGTACGGCAGCAGCCTCAGACGGTCTGCTCGTCCCTCCTGATGCGCCGCGGCAGGTAGTGGAAGGCCGCTACACCGGCGGCGCTGAGGCCTCCTGCCGCCGCGAGCATCAGGCCGATGCCGGACATGCCGGTGGCCGCGAGTCCGCCGGAGCCGCCGGTCACCCGGGTGCCCAGCTCGGTGCCGGATGATCCGGAGCCGCCGCTCGAGCCCGTGCCGCCCGAGGTGCCGGAGTCGCCGCCCGAGGAGCCGCCTGTCGTGGTGCCGGGGTCGGTCGGGTCCGTGGGATCACCGGGGTCGGTCGGCAGGTCGGTGGGCGGGTCCGTCGGCGGATCGGTGGGCGGGTCGGTCGGCGGATCCGTGGGCGGGTCCGTCGGGTCCGTGGGGTCCGTACCGCCGTCGCCCGTGATCGTCATCGTGTGCAGGAGCGTCTTCTGACCGGCGTCGAGAGTGCACTCCGCGGTGAACTCGTCGCCGTTCGGCGGGAGCGGGACGGGCTTGCCCGCCGCATCCCTGGCGATCATGTTGTGCAGCTTGAGGCCCTTCACGTCGAAGGCCGCTTTGCCCGCCGTGCCCCAGGTCAGCAGCCCACCGGGCGACTTGCCCGTCGCCGTGACCTCGAACGCCGCGGCGGGATTGGGGATGTCGGCCTTGGCCACCGTATTGGCGACCTTGATGGGCAAAGTTCCGTCGCTACCGGGCTGGGTGACGACCACATCGGCGGTCGCCTTGCCCTCCAGGGTCACCGAGCCGAGCACACCGAGGCCCTGTGCGGCCCGTGCGCTGACCTTGGTGACGGCCTTGATGTCGTACTCGGGGACCGTCTCGCCCACCTTCATGGTGGCGGGCATGTCGGCGGTGATCGCGACTTCGATCGGGTCGTTGTTGATGATCGGGAACTTGCAGGTGTATTTCTGCGCGAGCGACGCCGGGTCGGCCGATGCGCTGCCGCCACCGCCGGTCAGCGCGAGTACGACCCCCACGACCCCGGCCAAGGCCGAACCCCGCGCCAGCCTCCCCATTACTTTTCCTGGTTGCTCTCCCCTGCGGACTCCCATGCGATCTCCCATGTGTGGCCCCACTTCTGAGAATTGGCACAATCCAGAAATGAGTACTGACAGGTAAGGTGCCCGTCAACCCGATCGGCACAGTTGGGCGCAAGCAGGTGATGCGGGCCTCACAACTTGTCATCCGCGCACCATCACGTACTCACCGGGGCCACAAAACTGCCGGGCAGCCAACTTCCCTTCGCCATCGGGCCGGAGCAGACCTTGACCGCCCAACTACTCATCAGTAGTTTGCGTATTCGAAACACCGCCGTAGCGTCTGCCGAAATTCAGTCGGCAGATTCCCTCGCGGCGGCGCATTTCGCATCTCCGAATTCCCTGGACAGCTGGGCCGGCGAGTCCGGAATCGCAGAGGTGGCACCGACGTTCGTTCGTCCCCATTCACGTAGCCCGAGAGGTAGCTCATGGGAGCGCACAAGAGACATGCCAGGGCACGCAGCGCCCTGAGCGCGGTGGCGGCCGCCGGCCTCGTCACCGGCCTGGTCACCCTGAGCGGCGGTTCCGCCTCCGCCGACCCGGTCAAGCTCACGCAGAAGTACACCTGTAAGTTCCCGATCATCAACAACGACCCGATCGAAGTTGAGATCACCGCCGACATGCCCGCCACCATGAAGGTGGGCGAGACGGTCCCCGAGTACGACATCAAGGCCGTCACCAAGGTCAGCGCACGGGCCGCACAGGGCCTCGGCGTCATGGGCGCCGTGACCCTGGAGGGCAAGGCCACCGCCGACGTCAACGTGACCCTGCCCGGCGGCACCGGCAACCTGCCCATCAAGGTCGTCAACACCGTCGCCAAGGGCGACATCCCCAACCCGGCGGCAGGATTCACCCTCACCGCCAACGGCAAGTCGCCCGGCAACCTGCTGACCTGGGAGAAGGAAGGCACGGCCAAGTTCGACGTCACGGGCCTCAAGCTGCACAACATGATCGCCCGCGATGCCTCCGGCGCTCCGGTCCAACTCCCGCCGAACGGCGACGAGTTCCCCGCGGACTGCACCCTGGACGCGGGTCAGCCCACCGCGCTCCACACCATGACCATCAGCGGCGGCAGCACGGATCCCACGGACCCGCCGACCGACCCGCCCACGGATCCGCCCACCGACCCGCCGACGGACCCGCCCACCGACCCGCCGAGCGATGACCCGGTGAAGCTCAACTTCGACATCAAGGGCAACTCGTTCATCAAGGCGGCCAACGGCAACGCCCCGCTCACGGGCGGCATCGACACCCGCTACGACCTGAACAAGGGCACCTTCGACGCCGACCTGAAGCTCGACCCGACCAAGGGCAAGTTCACCATCCTGGGCTTCCTGCCCACGACCGCGGACATCGCCTTCGAGCAGACCGGCAAGACCACCGGCACGCTGGACACCGCAGGCGCCCTGAAGTCGAAGTCCGAGATGTTCGTCAAGCTCTCCAGCGTCAACGCCTTCGGTCTTCCCATCGGCGGCGGCGCCGACTGCAAGACCGTCTCGCCCGCCAAAATAGACCTCGCCAGCGAGGGCCGCTTCCAGCCCTACAAGGGCGGCAAGCTCAAGGGCACCTACACCCTGCCCGGCATCAAGGGCTGCGGTGCGCTCAACGACATCGTCAGCACGTTCATGGCAGGGCCCGGCAACACGATCGACATGGACCTCACCTACAAGAGCTGAGACCACGCCACAGCGGTGAGACCGCGTTCCCCATCCGGCCCCCCGCCCCCTTCGAGGCGGGGGGCCGGACCCGTTCCCGCAGAACTTGGAGAGGCAGTGCTGAGATTGCGCGCCCCAGGGTGGCGGGCCGCCCCCGCCGTCGTGCTGCTCGCCGGGCTGATCGGCTTCACCTCCGGCCGCCCGGCCGCCGCGGACCCGGTGTCCCTGACGCAGACGTACAAGTGCGTGTTCCCGATCATGGAGGAGGACCCGCTCACGGTCGTCATCAAGGCGGACCTGCCGGCCAAGGTGAAGGTCGGTGAGCAGATACCGGCCTTCCGCGTCACCTCGGTGTCCAAGGTCAGCAAGGCGGCGGCCACCGCCCTGCGCACGGTCGGCGGCGCCACCCTCGAAGGGGCCGCCACCGCGGACGTCACCGTCAACATGCCGGAGGGCCCGTTGAACATCGGCTTCGACAACACCATCCCGAAGACACCCCTGCCGCAGCCGCCCGCCGACTTCGAAGTGACCGCGACCGGCCAGGCCCCGGCGCTGACGTTCCGGCAGCCCGGCAGCGTAAAGATCGACGTCAACAGCCTGCTCCTGACGATGACCCCGCGGGACACGAACGGCGCCAAGACGGCCCTCGACACCTTCGAGACCGAGTGCACCCTCGATCCCGCCGACCAGAACAAGACGCTGCACACCGTCCGGGTCGAACCGGCCACGACGGACCCGACCGACCCACCGGACCCGGGCGGCGAACCGGTACCGCTGAACTTCGGCATCAAGGGCAGCACGTACATCAAGGCCGCCAAGGGCAGCGCCCCGCTGGTCGGCGGCATCGACACCCGCTACGCCCCGGACAAGGGCACCTTCGACGCCGACCTGGAACTCGGCCCGACAAGAGGCCAGTTGACCCTCCTCGGCTTCCTGCCCACCACCGCGGACATCGCCTTCGAGCAGACCGGCAGGACGACAGGAAGCCTCGACACGGCAGGCAGCCTCAAGTCGCACTCGCAGATGTACGTCAAACTCACCGGCGTGAGCGCGCTCGGCCTGCCCATCGGCGGCGGACCGAACTGCAGGACCGTCGAGCCCGCCAAGATCGACCTCGCCAGTGAGGGCCGCTTCGAGCCGCACACCGGCGGCAAGCTCAAGGGCACCTACACCCTGCCCGGACTGAAGGACTGCGGCGGCTTCAACGACATGATCAGCGCGTTCACCGCAGGTCCCGGCAACACCGTCGACATGGACCTCACGTACAGGAAGTAGCGCGCACACGCGGGTCCGGGCAGCAGGCTCTGCCCGGACCCACGCTCATCGGGCCGTCAGCGGCCCATCAGCGCGAAGACGCCCCAGCCGAGGTATTCACGCGCATACCGCGCGTAACTGGCGGGACCGGTGGTGAGCTCGGCCCGTACCTCGGCGGCCAGCTCGTCGTCCGGGTTCGCGTCGAGCCAGCGGCGCATGTTGAGCCACTGTGCCGCCTGGTACCGGTCCCAGCTGTCCTGGTCGGCCAGCACCATTTCCACGACGTCGTACCCGAGATCGCCGAACTGCTCGATCAGCTCCGGCAGCAGCAGGAAGTCGTCCTTGCCGCCGGCGTGGCAGGCCCGGGCGGTTTCCTGGTCCGGCACTTCCTGACGCCAGTACGGCTCACCGATCAGCATCAGGCCGCCGGGGCGCAGACTCTTGTCGAGCAGCTCGACGGTGCCGGCCACGCCGCCTCCGATCCAGGTGGCGCCGACACATGCGGCGAGATCGACCGGCTCGTCCGCGACGAAGCCGGAGGCGTCGTCGTGCACGAAGGTGACCCGGTCCGCGACACCCAGTTCAGCGGCACGGGCGCGTGCCTTCTCGGTGAACGCCGTGCTGATGTCCACCCCGGTCCCGGTGACGCCGTGGTCACGGGCCCAGGTGCACAGCATCTCGCCCGACCCGCTGGCGAGGTCGAGCACGCGCGTCCCGGGAGCCAGGCGCAGCGCCTGCCCCAGGTCGGCGACCTTGCCAGGGGTGATCGGGTTGTGGAGGCGATGGCTACTTTCGCGAATGGTGAAGATGCGTGGAAGATCCACGAGAGGTGTTCCTTCGGTTCGATGAGGTCATGGCGTCTGCGGGAGACAGCCGACCGGAGTCGGCGGCCGTGGCTCGGACCGTCATCAATACACCTCGTTAGAACGCATGGATCTTGAGCCGATGAGTGTAGACATCCCGGGGTGACGTCTCCACCGAATTACCGGCCTTTCGAGCGGGGCGAGCGCAGCATCCGAACCGTCCGGGCCATCCGAACCGTCCGGGCCGTCCGAACCGCCCGAACCGTCCGGGCCGCCCGCAGCCAGAACGACGTCGGCAGGAACACCAGGTCCCCCGCGACGGTGATCGCAGAGAACATCGGCAGCGCCATCAGCAGTCCGATCCCCAGATGCGTGCCGAGCATCACGACCAGGACCGCGTACTTGAGCCGCGAGATGAACACGAGTGCGGGGAAGAGCAGTTGGGAGGCGACGGTGATGTACGCGAGCAGGGCCATGCCGGTCCCCTGCACCGCCAGCCAGTGGGACAGCTCCGGGAACGTCGCGAAGTCGTCGAGGCGCAGGGCGTAGTGCAGCGCGCTGCCGTCCCGCCACGTCGTACCACGGATCTTGTAGAGGGCCGCGGTGCCGTAGACCACCATCACCTGGAACGCGATCAACGCCATGCCCGCGTTGTGCAGCACGGTCACCACGCGGCGGCGCAGTTCCTCGTACGGGGTGACGGGTGCCGGAGTCGCGCGCGCGGCGCGGCGGGCGTCGAGGGACCAGCGGCGGCCCGACGCGCACAGCACGAGGTAGTTGGCGAACAGCAGGCTCAGCAGCTCGAACCCGCTGCTCGCGACCGCCGAGCGCATGTAGAAACCCGCGACGACGAAGGCGAACAGTACGGCCATGAGGCGGGTGTGCCAGCCCAGCAGGTACAGCGTGCTGACCGCGACGGCCAGCACATAGGCGGCCCAGAAGTAGTCGGGGCTCTGTGTGCCCAGCCAGGTGTACCACCAGGACAGCCGGCCGTCGGCGCCGCGTGCTTCGACCGAGGCGCGGAAGAGTTCGGGGGTGTAGGGGGATCCGGGGCCCCAGAGGCGGTCCGCGTGGCCCGCCTCGCGGAGCAGATTGAGCAAGAAGAGGCCCGCTGCGCCGATGCGCAGGACCGCGGCTCCGTACAGTCCGAGCGGCGTGAGGGTCGCGGCGTGCAGTCGGTCCCGCACGCGCCGGGCGCCGTCCTCTGCCACGGCGGTGCCGGGGGCGAGGGCCTGGCGCGACGTCACGGGATCACCTCCCAGGTGCCGAGTGGCTGGCGGCTCGCGGTCGGTGCGGGGCTGCCGGGCGGGGCGATGGGCAGGGTGCGCAGGCGCAGTTCGACGGCGTCCGGGCGGGGCTCGCCCAGGTCTTTCAGGCGTACGACGACGACATTGCGCAGATACTGCGCCGCGGGGGTCAGCGGCGCCCTCAGCTGAGTGTGCGGCAGGCCCGCGAGGTGGGCGCTGACCGCCTTGCGCAGGACGGTCTGGTCCTCCCGGCTTGGCAGCGGATTGCCTCGGTGTGCGGCGATGTCGCGGGCGGTGAGATCGATCCACCGGCCGGGGCGGTCGCCGCGCCAACTGCGCACCTCCAGATGGGTGTTCACGCGGGGAGGGTCGGGCGCGAAGATGTTCCAGTCCTGCGGGAAGAGCGGCCGAAGCCATGCGTCGGCCTGCGTCGGGCGGGCCGCGTCGGAGGAGAGCGCGGGGCTCAGGTGCAGGACGAGGAGCGCCATATGGGTCAGCGCGACGGCCGTGACCAGCAGGGCGGCGGCCCGGCCCGCCGCCCTGAGCGGGCCGCCGAGCGGGGTGCCCCGGGGTGCCAGCGAATCGGGCGGCTCGACCGGGAGGGCCGTGTGCTCCGTGCCGTCCACGGGCTCCCCGCCCTCACCCGGCCGACGGTGCCGAGGGCCCGGTGCCGGGCAGGTTCTCGCACTCGGGCGCCTTGTCGAAGGCCTGCTTGAGTGTGGGGTCGGCCTGGAAGTCATGGGCGGGGCCCTGGTAGCCGCCCGCCTTGTCCATGCCTTCGCCGGCCTTCTTCAGCGCCGCCTTCAGGGATTTCGCGTCGGTGACCTTGGCCTTCTTGAGCTGGGATGTGGTGCCTGCGAGGCTGCTGCGGGCACTGCGGAGGTTCTTGAGTGCCTTCTTGTACGCGGCGTCGCCGCCGTCGACGGGCGGAGCGCCGTCCTGGCGCATCTTCTTGTCCAGCGCGCCGAGTTGCCGGTCGAGCGCTTCCATGAAGGTGACGACCTCCGTGTGGTACTTCTTGGCGTCCTTCTGGTCCGAGGCCGGGAGCGTCAGTTCGGATCCGACGTCCTGCACGCTGTCGCAGACGTCCGATGCCCAGTCGACCTGCGGGCCGTCGTCGACGCGTGAACTGCACCCGGACATGGCCGCCGCGACCGCGACCCCGAGGGTGGCGGACAGGAGCGTGGTGATGCGCCGCTTGCGTCTCGTGTTCTTCATGCCTGACTCCCCTTCATCGGCTTCCTCGGCTTCCTCGGCTTCATCGGTTTCATCGGTTTCATCGGCTGAACGTGTCGATGTTCGCGATCTGCCAGGTCCCGCCCCGGTGCACGACGTCCACGGCGAACATCGCTGCCGCGTGGGTGGCCGAACCGCCCTTTTTGGTACTGGTGTTGCTCTGATCGGCGAACACCAGGACCCGGGCCCTCGCGTCGTCGATGACCTCGACTCCGCTGTGCGTGACGGTGGTGCTGAGGACGAGCTTTTGCCGGTCCCCCTCGGCGCGGACCTGCGCGAGCATCTCCCGGTGCTGGCCGACCGCCTTGCCGGTGAGGTACTTGTCCGCGGCCTTGTCGGTTCGGCCGGGGTTCGCGTGGTCGTAGGAGAAGACCGCGTCGACGGCCTGGCCGACCGTGCCCTTGATTTCGCTGGTGCGGGCCGTGTCGGTGAGCGCCGTGTTGCGCAGGGCGGGCAGGTCGCGCTCACCTGCGGCCCGGGTGTGGGCGAAGACCGCGAAAGCCGCGGCCAGTACGGCGAGCAGCCCGAGCAGCAGCGGCCAGGGAACGGGTCTGCGGGCGGTCCGCGCAGGCCTTTCCCGGGACTTCGGGCGCGGGCGCGGGGCCCGCGGTGCGGGCGTAGGTGTCTCGCGGGCCTTGACCGCGGCAAGGCGCCGCTGCCGGTTGACCATATGGCGTGTCGTCGACATGGTTGGCCCCTCAGTCGGACGGAGTGTCGGTGGGCGTCTCGCCTGCGGGGGCCTGGCCGAGCCCGCTCAGCTTCCAGCCGTCGCCGGTGCGGGTGAGCTCGCCGAGCAGCCTGCTCTCCTTGCTGCTCGGCTTCTTCTTCGGCGGGTCGACGGTGATGCGCATCGCGATCAGGACGCCTGCCCGGCCCTCGCGCTCGTCCAGTTCGGTCACGGCCCCGGACAGCACCTCGGCCGTGGTGACCGTGCGCGCGGTACGCACCTGCTTCTCGAACTCGGGCCTGCCCTTGCGCAGTTCGTCGAGGAGGCTTCCGGTGGCGGACTGCTCCCAGGCGTCGAGGCCGCGCTTCAGGTCACGGTGGTCGAGGGTATTCATGTTCAAGGCGCCCTGTTCGCCCGCGGCGAGGACCTCGTCCCTGGTTTCCGCGAAACGCGCGGAGTCGTCATGGGCCGCCGCGTACCAGGACGAGCCCGTCCAGCCGGCGAAGCCCACGGCGAAGGCGGCCGCCGCGGAGGCGAGCGAGAGTTTCGTACGGTGTCGGGGTGTCGTACGTGCCATGTCCCTCTCCGGTGTCCTAGCGGGCCTTGATGTCGGTGATCGTCCAGCGGCCGTCGTACAGGCGCGCGGTGATCGAGAGCTGAGCGGCCGCGGTGGTCGCCTTGGCGCCTTTGCGCTTGGCCCGCTGGTCGAGGAAGACAAGGAGTCGCGCCTTGTCACCGGTGAGCTCGACGGCTCCGGCCCGTACGACCTGAGTGGTGAGCGACAGCTCCTGCTTGCTGACCTGCCGGCGGAGTTTGCCGAACAGGGCCCGGTAGTCCTTGGCCGCCTTGCCCCGCAGCACGTCGTGCGCGCGTCGCTCGGTGATGGCCAGGTCGTCGGGTGTGTAGGTGAAGACCGCGGTGAGTGCGTCGCTGACGTCTGCGACGACCCGGCGGGTCCGCTCGCCGTCGGTCAGCGCCCGGTTGGCGGCGCCCGGTGCGTTGACGGTCCGGTCGGTGAGGACCAGGAGTGTGCCGCCGGTCAGGAGCAGCGCGGCCAGGACCAGGGCGAGCAGCGTGCGGCTTCTGCGGCGGCGGGGCGCTGGCCGCCGCGCCTCGGTATCCGCGTCAGCACCTGTGCCGGCGCTCTCGGCTTCCGCCGCGCGCTGGGGTTTCAGTCCGGCGCTCATCTGCATCCCCTCATTTCGCTCGCCCCCTCATTCCGCTGCGCCCTCTCATTCCGCTGCGACCGGGACCGCGCTCAGCGAGCTGAGCTTCCAGCCCGACCCCTTGTCGTCGAGGCCCGCCTCGAAGCGCTTGCGGTCGGTGGTGGACTTGCCGGTGCGTGCGGTCACCTCGACGCGGACGGTGGCGATGACCTTCGCCGTGCCTGCCCGGCTGTCCAGGTCGATGACGGCCGCGTCGGTGACCGTGCCGCGGGTGGTCGTGCCCTCCTGTTCGAGGGCCTTGGCGCTGTCGTCGCCGGTGCGCCGCAGTTCGTCCGCGAGCGGCCCGTCCGCCGCATCGGTCCAGGCGCGCAGCGAGGCTCGCACGTGTTTGCCGTCCATGGTGTTGAGCACCGCGATGTGCCCCCGCGCGGCATCCAGCGCACTGTCGCGGGCGCGGGCGTAGGCCAGATCGTCGTCGGCCCGCGTGTGCGCGTACGTCCATCCCGAGAAGCCGCAGAACAGCACTCCGACGAGCAGTGCGGCCGCCCATGCGCTCCGTCGCCTCATGACTCCCCTGGCGGTCACGGCTCCCCCGTCGGTCACGACTCCCCCATCCCGAGCAGCCCGCCCAGGTCGTCCGGACTGTTGGACGGCGCCTGGCTCTGTCCGAGGCCGGCTGAGCCCGGCCGGGCGGGCTCGGGCACGCCGCCGCGTGGTGCATTGCCCGAACCGCGTACGTTCTGTCCGCCGCCGGGGCCCGTGGTGCAGGCCGCCTTGGTGTTGGCGGGGGCCGGTGAGGTGTCCAGGCCGTTGCGGTAGGTGGTGCCGCCGTATCCGGCGGTGCAGGGCAGCGGCTTGAAGAAGGTGGTGATCATGCCGAAGCGCACGCCGTCGGGGCCGATGGCGGTGGATCCGGTGGCGGCGACCTGCGGGATGCGCACCATCAGTTCGCGGGTGCCGCGCTGGCGGGTCACCAGGAGCTCGGAAGTGGTGACGAGGTTGGCGAGCACGACGCTCAAGCCGGGGTCGGTGTCTTGAAGGAGCGCGGTGAACTGGGTTGCCGCATCCGGGGTCCTGGCGATGAGGCGGCGCAGGTCGGGGTCGGACTTCTTGAGCTGGGCGGCCAGTTCGGCGGTGCCGGTGGCGAAGGACTTCAGGGCGTCGGACTGTTCGTTCTGGGTGCGCAGGACCGTCTCGCCGTCGATGAGGAGTCTGGTGGTGGCGGGCAGTGACTTCTTGGCCGCCCGGATGAATTCGCTGCTGGTGTCGATGAGGATCTGCAGGTCCTGGCCGCGCCCCTCGAAGCTCTTGCCGAGTTCGTCGACGACGGTGCGCAGTGCGGCGGTGTCCACCGAGGAGGCGAGCCGGTCGACGCTGGTGAGTACGTCGGTGACCGGTGCGGGGGTCCGGGTGGCCGCGCGCGGGACCACCGAGCCGTCGGCGAGGTAGGGCCCGTCGTCGGTGCGCGGACTCAGGTCGAGGTACTGCTCGCCGACCGCCGAGAGGTTGGCGACCTTGGCCTCCAGGTCGCTGGGGATCTTCGGGGCCGATTCCTTGATGCGGATGCGGGCCTCGACTCCGTCGGGGGTCAGCTCGACGGCTTCGACGCGGCCGACGTCGACGCCCCGGTAGGTGACATTCCCGTAGCTGAACAGGCCGCCGGTCTCGGCGAGTTGGACCTTGACCGTGTAGTAGTCGCGGGCACCCACGTACCGCCCGAGATCGGCGTACGTCGTCGCGATGTAGGCCAGGACGAACACGCCGAGAACGAGGAAGGCGATGTTCTTGAGGTGAGTGGAGCGGGTGAGCATTAGGAGTCGCCTCCTGAGGTTCCGGTGACCGCGGGCAGCGGCAGGGACGAGCGCGTGGCGGTGCCGCCGCCCCCGCGGACCGGCGGCACGATCTCCGTGCCGGGGGCCGCGGCGATCTTCAGGTAGACGTTGAGGTAGTCGCCCTTCACTCCGGTGAGCACCTCGTCGGTGAAGGGATAGGTGAACATCACCTGCAGCGATTCGGGCAGGTCGGCGCCCGAGTCGGCGAGATTCTTCAGGACCGGGGCCAGGGCCTTGAGGTCGGCCACCAGGTCGTCCTTGGTGCGGTCGACGGTGTCGACGGCGACCGTGGAGAGCGAGTCCAGGGCGCGCAGCATGCCGACGAGGGAGGAGCGCTGGTCGCTGAGGACCTTCAGCCCGGGCGGCAGGTCCCGCAGGATCTCGCCGATCTTGCGGTCGCGGGTGGCGAGGGTCGTGGAGAGCCGGTTCATGCCGTCGAGGGCGGCGGTGATGTGTTTCTTGTTCTTGTCGAGGCTCTTCGCGGTGGTGTTGATCTGCCGCAGCACGGAGCGGACGTCGTCTTCCTTGCCGCCGAGCGCCTTGTTGAGTTCGCGGGAGATGGTCTGGATCTGCTGTACGCCGCCGCCGCTGAGGACCATCGACAGGGCGCCGAAGACCTCCTCGATCTCCGGGTTGCGGTTGGTGCGGGCGAGCGGGATGACATCCCCGTCGCCAAGCCTGCCCCGGTTGCCGGCGTACGCCGCCGTGGTACCGGCCTTGGTGTCCTGGAGGTCGGGCCGGGCGCGCATGTCCTTGGGGGCGACGAGCTGGACGTACTTCTCGCCCAGGACGCTGGACTGCTCGAGGTTGGCGTAGGCGTTGGCGGGCAGCCGTACGCCGCCGTTGACCTTGAGGGTGACGCGGGCGGCCCAGCCGTTGTCGGCGAGGGAGATCCGGGTCACCCGGCCGACCTCGACGTCGTTGACCTTGACCGCGGAGTGCGGGAAGAGGCTGACGACGTCGCGGAACTCGGCGGTGACCTCGTAGGGATGGTCGCCGAGGTCTGCTCCGCCGGGCAGCGGCAGGTCCTCCAGGCCGTCGAAGTCGGGCAGGCCGCCGGCGCCCAGGGCCAGACCGACCAGGGTCACGGTCAGGGAGAGGCCCATCGCGATGCGTGCGGTGCGGCGCTTCATCGTCGGCCTCCCCCGGCGTCGTCCGCCGTGCCGTACACGGTGCCCACCGGCGGCAGCGGCAGCACGGGCAGGCTCTTGATCCGCTTCTCGGGGACGGCGACGAGATCCTCGGTGCCACCGCTCCTGGTGCCGGTCGCCCCGGCCAGTTCGTTGATGTTGGCGCGGCCGTCGATGGTGCGGGTGCGCGGGTTGTATGCCTGGTCGAGGTTGGCGGCGGCCAGCGGCAGGACGTCCAGGGCCTCGGCCACCGAGGCCCGCTGCTCGACGACGGACCGGGTGAGGCCCGCCAGCTTGTCGACGTTCGACTTCAGGCGGCCCCGGTTGTCCTTGATGAACCCCTTTACCTGGCCCAGTGCCGTGCCGAGTTCTTTGAGGGCGCCGGCGAGGTCGTCCTTGTCCGCGGCGAGGAAGCCCGCAACTTCGGACAACTGGGTTTCGGCGCGGGCCACTTGGCCGTCCTTGCGCTTGAGCATGCTGATGAACTCCTGCAGCTGCTCGACGGTCTTGACGAGGTCGCCGCTGTTGCCGTTGAGGACGGCGGAGGCGCCGCCGAGCTGGTGGATGGTGTCGCCGATGTCCTTGCCGTTGCCGTCGAGGTTCTTCGCTCCGGTCTCGACGAGCCCGGCCAGGGCGCCGTCCTTGTTCGCGCCGTCGGGCCCCAGTGCGTCGCTCAAGTCGGTGACGCTCTTGAGGAGTTCGTCGACCTCGACGGGGGTCGCCGTGTGCTCGGCGCTGATGACGTGCCCGTCGCGGATCTGCGGTCCGCTGCTGTAGGCCGGGCTCAGCTGCACGAACCGCCCTGACACCACGCTGGGGGCGACCACGACGGCCTGCACCCGGGCGGGCACCTTGACCCCTTCGTCGAGGGTGAGCCGCACCCGCACCTGTTTGCCCCGGGGCCGGATCTCGTCGACGCTGCCGACGCGGACCCCGAGGACCTTGAGGTCGGATCCCTCGTGGACGGCGACGGCCCGGTCGAAGTAGGCGGTGATGTGTTTGCCGTCCCCGTCGCGTGCCAGGGCCGTCACGCCGGCGATCCCGCCCGCGGCGAGGAGCGCGAGGACGACGAGAATCACCACGAGCCGTCCGCCCCACAGGCCGCCGGTCGCGTCCGCGATCCGCTCGCCGGGCCCGGGCCTCGCGCGTTTGCGGACGCGGGCCTGCGCTTGGGTGCGGGCTTGTGCCGGTGTGCGGGCCCAAACCCGGGTGCGGGCCTGTGCCGGTGTGCGGGCCATCAGCGTCCGCCTCCCTGCTTCGGCGGCATGCATCCGGTGGCCGGGCCCGTGCCCGCGGGCAGATAGTCCTTGGGGACCAGCCCGCACAGGTAGCCGTCCATCCAGCGCCCGCTGCCCAGGGCGTTGCCCACGAGGCGGTAGTACGGTCCGGCGGCGGCCAGAGCCTTGTCGAGGTTCTTCTGGTTCTTGCTCAGCACGCCGGTGACGCGGTCGAGCGCGGCGAGCGCGGGGCCCAGCTGTCGTTCGTTGTCGTCGACGAGGCCGCCGATCTCGGTGCCGAGGTCACGGGCGCCGGTGAGCAGCGCGTGGATGGACTTGCGGCGGTGGCGTACCTCTTCGAGGAGGAGGTTGCCGTTGTCCAGCAGCCGCTCGAACTGCTTCTTCTTGCTGTTCACTGAGGTGGTGAACTGGGCCGATCCGTCGAGGAGTTCGGACAGTTCGTCGTTGCGCGTGGAGACCGTCCTGGAGAGTGCGCTGAGGCCCTTCATGGCCTTGCGGACGTGCGGCGGAGTGTTCTTGAAGGCTCCGGAGACGGCCTTGAAGCTCTTGGCGAGCTGGTCCTCGTCCAGCTCGCCGGTGGTGCGGCTCAGGCCGCTGAAGGCCTCCATGACGTCGTACGGGGAGGTGGTGCGGCGGGTCGGGATGCGCTCGCCGGGGTCCTGTTGGCGGCTGCCGAGCGGGTCGACCGCCAGGTACTTGGCGCCCAGGAGGGTCTTGATGGCGATGCCGATGGTGCTGCGGTCGCCGATCCAGGCGTCCTTCACCTCGAAGGTGACCTTGACCTTGGGTCCGTCCAGGGCGACGTCCGCCACCTTGCCGACCCGTACGCCCGCGATCCGCACCTCGTCGCCCGCCTTGAGCCCCACCGAATCCCGGAAGTCGGCGGTGTAGCGGGTGCCGCCGCCGATCACGGGCAGCGACTCGGCGTTGTAGGCGAGCAGCCCGATGAGGGTCATGGCCAAGAGCCCGGCCAGGGCGACTGCTACCGGGTTGCGCTCGTTGACGGGTTTGATGCGGGGGCGTCGCAGCCGGGGGAGCTTCATGCGCGACACCTCGCGTCCTTGATCGCGAGTCCGGTCGGCGGCGGGCTGTCGTCGTAGGTGGAGACACCGCTGACCTTGGCTTCGCACAGATAGAGGTTCAGCCAGGAGCCGTAGGAGGCCATCCGGGAGACGGCGGCCATCTTCTGCGGTGTCTTCTCCAGGAAGTTCTCGACCAGGGGTTCGTTGTCGGCGAGGGTCTTGGACACCCGCCCCAGATCACGGATGCCGTCCTTCAGGGGTGCCCGGCTCTTGCCGAACAGGTCCGCCGTGCTGACGCTGAGCCTGGCCAGTGAGTCGACGGACCGGCCGACGGTCTTGCGGTCGTCGGCGAACCCGGAGACCAGCTTCTCGACCGTGCCGATGAGTTCGGTGAAGCCCTTCTGCCGGGTGTTGACCGCCTTGAGGACGCGGTTGAGGTTGCTGATGACCTCGCCGATCACCCGGTCCTTGGCGGCGACCGTCGTGGTCAGCGACGCGACGGTCGCCAGCAGGCTCTCGACCGTGCCGCCCTCGCCCTGCAGGACCTGCACGATCGACCCGGCGAGCTCATTGGTGTCCTTCGGGGAGAGTCCCTGCATCAGCGGCTGGAACCCGTTGAACAGCTGGGTCAGGTCGAGCGCCGGAGTGGTGCGGCTGAGCGGGATGGTCTGCCCCGGCTCCAGGGTGCGGCCGACCGGCCCCGCGCCGCGGCGCAGGTCGACGAAGCGCTGCCCGAGCATGTTCAGGTACTTGACGGACGCCGTCGCGGAGGCAGGCATCCGCCGCTCCCCTTCCAGCGTGAACTCGACCTGTGCGTAGCGGCGTTGGACGATCTCGATCGACGACACCTGGCCCACCTTCACCCCGGCGACGCGCACCGAGTCCCCCTCGTTGAGACCGGTGGCATCGGTGAACCAGGCCTTGTAGCTGCGGGTTCCGCCGACATCGGTGCCCGCGACGCTCAGGGCGAGCACGGTGGTGGCCAGGGCGGTCACCACAATGAAGATCAGCGACTTGACGGCGGGTCCGGTCAGGCTGCGCTGTCCGCTCACTTCAGCTTCACCTCCGCCCCGCGGAAGGCCGGTCCGGCGAGCACGCTCGACCAGTCGGGCAGGGTGCCGCGCCGGTCCTGGTCCGGTGCGGCGAGCAGTTCGGTGACAAGGTCGTTCTCCTGGGGCGAGTTGGTCACACCGAGCCCGCCGGACACCCCGCTCAGGGTGGTGGCCGTGCTCTGCCGCGCGGCGTACGAGCCGCCCGTGTAGGGCACGGGGTAGCAGCGCGGCCCGCCGCCCGCGTCGTAGCGGGGTGTGTCCCGGCCCGGCGCATAGGCGCCGCGCGAGGGGACGACCCGCACATCGACGCGCAGGCCCGGCCGGTCGGTGCCCTTGCCCAGGGCGGCGTCCATCGTCGGCACGAAGTCGGCGACCGTGCTCAGGGTGCAGGGGAAGGCGGGCGCGTACCGGGCGAGGATCTGCAGGGTCGGGCGGCTGGTGGCGGTCAGCCGGATGAGGTTGGCGCGGTTGGCGCGCAGCCAGCTGCCGGTCTCCCGGGAGCTGCCGGTGACGGACGCGTACAGCGTGGACAGTTCGGATCGCTGCGCGGCGATGGTGGCGCTCGTGGTGGTGGCGTCGTGCAGCGCGTCGACGAGTTCGGGGGCCGCGCCCGCATAGGTGTCGCTCAGTTCGACGAGCTCTTTGATGTCGCGGTTGAGGGAGGGCAGATGGGGGTTGAAGTCCTTCAGGTAGCCGTTCAGTTCCACCAGCGATTCGCCGATCTTCTCGCCGCGTCCTTCGAGGGCCCGGGCGAGCGCGGAGAGCGTGGCCGACAGTTTCTGCGGCTGTACGGCGGTCAGCAGGGGCAGCAGGTTGTCGAGCACCTGCTCCAGCTCGACGGCGCTGCGGCTGCGGTCCTGCGGGATGACGCTGCCCGCGGCGAGCGGGCGCGCCGAGGGATGTGCGGGCGGTACGAGGGCCACGTACCGCTGCCCGAAGAGGGTGGTGGGCAGCAGTTGGGCACGGACGTCGGACGGAACGCGGCCGATCTTGTCGGGCTGCAGGGCGAGGGTGAGCCGCGCTGTGCGACCGCCCGTCTCGATCTTCTCGACCTCGCCGACGACGACGCCGCGCAGCTTGACCTCGGCGCTGGGGTGCATCTCGCTGCCGGCCCGCCCCGTCTCGACGACGACGGTCGCGGAGTCGGTGAACTCCTTCTCGTACACGGCGATCGACAGCCACACCAGCAGGGCCGGCACCACGAGGTACACCACTCCGGCCAGGCGTCGGCGGCGGGCAAGGGCGCCCTCCGTGGGTCGTGTGCGCACTACCGGTGCCGCCGTGCGGACCGGGCTCTTCGACGTCTTCGGCGGGGCGCTCATCCGGCGACCTTCACGGTGGTCGTGGCGCCCCACAGGGCCAGGCTGAGGAAGAAGTCGGTGACGCTGATGAGGACGATCGCGGTGCGCACGGAGCGGCCGACGGCCACCCCGACCCCGGCGGGGCCGCCCGAGGCGCGGAAGCCGTAGTAGCAGTGCGCGAGGATCACGAGCACGCTGAAGATCAGCACTTTGAGGAAGGACAGGAGCACGTCGGTGGGGACCAGAAAGAGGTTGAAGTAGTGGTCGTAGGTGCCCGTGGACTGGGAGTTGAACAGCACGGTCGTCGCCCGTGAGGCCAGGTAGGAGCCGAGCAGGCCGATGCCGTACAGCGGGATGACCGCGATGGCGCCGGCCACGATGCGGGTGCTGACCAGGAAGGGGGTGGAGCGCACGCCCATGCTCTCCAGGGCGTCGACCTCTTCGTTGATGCGCATCGCGCCGAGCTGCGCGGTGAAGCCCGCGCCGACGGTGGTGGACAGGGACAGGGCGGCGACGAGCGGCCCGATCTCGCGGGTGTTGAAGTAGGCGGAGACGAAGCCGGTGAACGCGTCGGTGCCGATCTGGCTGAGCGCCGCGTAACCCTGGAGTCCGACGACCGTGCCGGTGAAGACGGTGATGCCGATCATCACGCCGACGGTGCCGCCGATCACCCCGAGGCCGCCGCTGCCGAAGGCGACCTCGGCCAGGAGGCGCTGGATCTCCTTGGGGTAGCGGCGCACGGCGCGCGGGATCCAGAACAGCGCCCGCAGGTAAAAGAGGAGTTCGTCGCCGGGCCGGTCAAGCCAGGCGAAGGCGCGGCTCTTGCCGCGGCGTTCCGTCAGGGCCATGGGTCACAGCCCTTTCGGGGGGACGAGCTGCAGATAGACGCCCGTCATGACCATGTTGACGAAGAAGAGGATGAGGAAGGTGAAGACGACGGACTGGTTCACCACGTCGCCCACGCCCTTGGGTCCGCCCTTGGGGTTGAGTCCGCGGTAGGCGGCGACGACACCCGCGATGAATCCGAAGATCAGCGCTTTGAGTTCGCTGATGTAGAGGTCGGGCAGTTGGGCCAGCGCGGAGAAGCTGGCCACGTACGCGCCCGGGGTGCCGTTCTGCATCACGACGTTGAAGAAGTAGCCGCCCAGGGTGCCGACCACCGAGACCAGGCCGTTGAGGAGCAGTCCGACCAGCATCACCGCGAGCACCCGGGGGACGACCAGGCGCTGTACGGGCGAGACGCCCATGACCCGCATGGCGTCCAGCTCCTCGCGGATGGTGCGCGAGGCGAGGTCCGCGCAGATCGCGGACCCGGCGACGCCCGAGATGAGCAGGGAGACGATCAGCGGGCTGGCCTGCTGGATGATGACCAGGACGCTGGCGCCGCCGGTGAAGGCCTGGGCGCCGAACTGCTCGATCAGCGAGCCGACTTGGAGGGCGATGACCGCTCCGAAGGGGATGGTCACCAGCATCGCGGGCAGGATCGTCACGCTCGCGATGAACCAGAACTGCTCGACGAACTCGCGCCACTGGAAGGGCCGTTTGAAGATCAGTCGGAGCACGCTGAGGGCGAGCGCGAGCATGTGGCCGATCTCGCGCAGCACGCCGAGGCCCGGCAGCGGCGGACGCGCGGCGGGCGGGGCGCTCATGCGCCCGCTCCCCGTCTCGCGCGGGGCGTGACCAGCGTGGGCGCCTCGTCGTCGCGCAGGCTCGCCTCGATGGCACGGCGGGCGGCGGGCGGCAGCTCGTGCAGCATGCCCTGGACGCGTTCCCGGCGCCGGCGCACCGCCTGCCGCTCGGGCAGTCCGGGGGTGGGCGCCAGTTGCGGCACGATGGTGCGCTCCGTGGGCGGCCCGGCGACGATGCCGTGCGCGGCCTCCAGGTCCAAGGTGGCCTGGTCCTTCTCCTCGGACATGCCGATGGGGCCGGCGCGGCGGGCGGTGAGGAACTGTTCGACCACCGGCTCGTCACTGGTCAGGAGCACTTCGCGCGGTCCGAAGGTCACCAGGTTGCGGCGGAAGAGCATCCCCATGTTGTCCGGGACGGTCGCCGCGATGTCGAGATTGTGGGTGACGATGAGCATCGTCGCGTCGATCTCCGCGTTGATGTCGATGAGCAGCTGCGAGAGATAGGACGTGCGCACCGGGTCGAGCCCCGAGTCCGGCTCGTCGCACAGGATGATCTGCGGGTCGAGCACCAGCGCCCGGGCCAGGCCCACGCGCTTGCGCATGCCGCCCGATATCTCGCCGGGCAGCTTCTTCTCGGCGCCGGCGAGACCGACCAGATCCAGCCGCTCCATGACGATGCGGCGGACCTCCGACTCCTTCTTGCGGGTGTGCTCGCGCAGCGGGAAGGCGACGTTGTCGAAGAGGCTGAGCGAGCCGAAGAGCGCGCCGTCCTGGAACATCAGGCCGAACAGCTTGCGGGCCTCGTACACGTCCCGTTCGCGGCTGTTGACCATGTCCACGCCGTCGATGAGGACGTGCCCCTGCTCGGGGCGGACCAGGCCGACGATCGACTTCAGGAAGACCGTCTTGCCGGTGCCGGACGGGCCGAGCATCACGCTGACTTCGCCGCGCGGCAGGGTCAGGGTCACGTTCTGCCAGATGTTCTGCTTGCCGAACGACTTGGTCAGTCCCTCGACGACCACTTCGACTCCCATCGCACCTCCTTGCTCAGAGTTCGGGATTGCTCACGGTTCAGGTGTCGGCCTGGTGCTTTCGGCCCGCTGCTCGCGGCGCATGCGGCACGCGGCTCGCGGCCCGCTCGGCGGTCAGAGGTCGGGCAGCTCCGGGATCTTGCAGGTCGATCCGGCGCCGCAGACGCGCCCCTGGCGGATCTTGAGCGCGTTGCCGGGGCCGGAGACTGCGCCGGAGAGCAGCGCGTCCAGATCCTCGCCGTGCGCGCCGCACCCGCTGAGCGCCGGGATGTCCAGCTCGCCCTGGAGCAGCCCGCCCTCGCTGACCGGATAGCTGCCGGTCAGCTCCGTCTCGACGGGCCGCGAGGTGCGGCACCGGGGTCCGACGTCGAGGGGCACCCCGTTGACCCGTACGTCATACAGGCGCAGATGCTGGCGATAGCCGACCCGGGTCACGGCCGGCTTGCCCGGCCGGATGATGTTGACGATGGTGGCCGGCTCGGGCTCGAAGCGGACTTTGGCAGTGGTCGGCTGGAACCCGAAGGTGAGGAACGTGCCCTCGGTGTCGGGCAGTTGCATGAGACCCAGGTGGTCGTACTCCACGTAGTCGGGCGCCCTGACCTCACGCATCCGCATGGCCAGGTGCATGAGCCCGACCCGTTGTCCGCGGGGGTCGTTGACCAGGGCCGAGCTCTTGAGTTTGCGCAGAGTGGCGAAGCCTGCCGGTATCGCGCACATCGAGGTCGGCTCGAGTTCGCTGACCTCCGCGCCCGGCGGCACCGGCGGCAGCCGCTTCGGGTCGAGCTTGCCCGCGGGCGGCTGTGCGGGGCAGGCATCGGTGGCCGCGCGGGGCTGCGGTCCGGCGTCGATGCCCTTGGGGGTGTCGCGCGGGGCAGCGCTTTCCGGGTCGGCGGAGCCGGTGGCCGGCGACGAGGGCGTCCCTGAGGCGGGCTCTTCGACGGGGACGATCGCGAGCCGGGTGTCCGCGCCCCTGGCCGGGGTGCAGGCCAGCTTGGCCGGGGTGGGTCGCGCGTCCGGACCGCCGGTGTTCGCGGGGGTGAGCGCGAGGTCCAACCGCCCGGCCGTGAAGGTGACATCGCCTCCGGAGCCGACGGCCACATACGGCACGTCGCCGCTGAAGCCGATCTCGACGGCGTCCTGCGCGGGCAGCTGCACCTCGGCGGAGGCCAGGTCCGCCCACTGGGCCCGCGCCCGCTCCCGCCCCTGGGCGACCGTCGTGGCCAGCTCGGCCGTCCCCGCGACCGATGTCGTCCCCTCGGGCAGCAGCTCGGCCACGACGGTCCTCGGCAGGCTCACCCCCACGCTCACCGCCCCGGGCCTGATCGGCTTGCCGACCGCGCCGCGCTCGGGAAAGGCCGCGGCGAAAGCGACCTCGACCTGCCGGGTACCCGAGGGCAGTGTGCAGTCGTACGCGGCCGTGAGCCGCGCCTCGACCTGATCCCGCGCGGCCGAGCCCGAGCCGGGCAGCAGGCCCAGCAGGCACGCCGCGACGGTGACCGCGGCCACTCGTGCGGTCCGCCGGCCGCTCAGGGCACCAGTCATCGCTGCTTCTCCGATCAGAGGCGGACCCCGCGGCAGGGGGCCGCCGCGGGGTCCGATGGAGTGGTCCTCACGTGGTCCGGGGGGAGCCAGGACCACGGGCGCGAAGGGGCATCCGCACCCGGAGGACCGAAGCAGGCGCGGGCAATACCGTCCAATAAGGCCCGATCTGCTTCTTGTTCGACTTTCGAATCGGACCTTACGCACGGGTAACTGAACGGCGCAACGGCCGAATTGGAAAAGACCCCGGCACCGAAACCACCAGGCCTTTCCTTGTCCCTCGGGCAGCAATTCCGAAGGGGGCTTCGTGCGCAAGTGAGTACTCCGCGCCCAGCCTCTTGACGAAGGGCTGTTCCTGCTCTCCTCGCACGAGCACGGCGAGAAGCGGGACACCCTCTTTTGTCATCGCAACAACAACGGGCGGAAGATGTTCATACCCCTGTGAGCACTCTGCTTCCTGCCTCTTGACGGGCCCCGCTCGCACAGGGCGCCCTGAACACGTCATCAGCGGAGCGGAGTTGTCCGAAAGAGCGTGACGGGCAGGGTGCACACCGGATGAGTGTGCTGAGCAGGGTGCACACCGGCTGTCCATGGTCTACCGTGCCAAAGGTTCCAAAGCGCCAAGATCAATTATGACCTGCCGTCAGTCGGCGACCACCGAGGTCGTCCGGGACCGGTGGCGTTCCACCACTGCCGGTCAGCGGTTTCGATCACGGGCGGAGTAAGGGGAGTTCCATGACAACTGCAGTAAAGGCGGGGGATGCGGGGCATCCGGTGTCTGCGCTCCCCCGCGAGTTCGCCGCGATCATGCGGCCCGAACTGCCCGGACTCATCCAGGAAGTCATCGACGAGATCCGCCGCTCCTACCCCGAGTATGCGGAAGTTCTCGACGGCCCCTATTCGCGGGCCGTGCATCTTATTGTCGAGCACAACTTGACGAGCTTCGTGGACCAGGTCGCCGCCCCGGACGCCTCCACCGTCCAACGCGACAAGGTGTGCCGCATGTTCGGCCGCTTCGAGGCCTACGAGGGCCGCAGCCTGGACACCATGCAGGCGATCTTCCGGCTCGGCGCCCGGCTCGCCCTCAACCGGGCCAAGGGGGTACTGCGGCGGCTCAACCTGCCGGCCGGCCTGATGCTCTCCTTCGCCGACGCCCTCCTCGCCTACGTGGACAACCTCATGGAGGTCTCCCGCGAGGGCTACCAGGAAGCCCGCGCCGAGATGGAGCAGGGCCAGGACATCCAGCGCCAGCGGCTCCTCAAGCACCTGCTTTCGGACGTGTCAGTCCCCCGCGCGACCCTCGTCGAACTCGCCGAGCGCGCCAAGTGGCAGCTGCCCGAAGAGGTCACTCCCATCGCGTTCAGCACGGACGGCCGACCGGACCGGGGCGCGATCGCCGAGGACGTCCTGGTCGACCTGAGCTCCTCGCTCCCCCACGCCCTGATCCCCGGACCCGTCGACGAGCACCGCCGCGCCTTCATGGACGCGGCCCCGCACACCATCCGCGCGGCCGTGGGCCTGACCGTGCCGCTGGCGGACGCGGCGGAGTCCTTACGCTGGGCCCGAAGAGCCCTGAGCCTCGCCGAGGCGGGCGTCCTGGAGGGCGCCTCCTATCTCCACTGCGAGGACCATCTGGTGGCCCTCTCCCTCTTCGCCGATCCCGGCCTGATCTCGGCGCTTGCCAAGCAGCAACTCGCCCCGCTGGCGGGCCTCACGGCCAACCAGCGCGACCGGCTCATCAGCACCCTGCGCGCGTGGCTCGACACCCGCGGAAACGTCCTGCAGATGGCCGACGCCCTCCATCTGCACCCGCAGACGGTGCGCTACCGGCTGCGCAACCTGGAGAAGGTCTTCGGCGACCTGCTGGGCTCGCCGGACGACCGGTTCGCCACCGAACTGGTGCTGCGAGCGCTTGAGTTGCGCTCTCGCCGCACCGGCACATCGCACCGCCCGCTCCCCCCGCCCGTCACGGGCTGACCACCACGGCGGCCGCAGTCGATGGTGCGCGCATCCTGATCAGCCGCCCCTCCACCGTGCCGATCACCAGGTCGCCGTCCGGACCGGCGCTCAGGCAGGTCGGGGTGTAGGTGTGTCCGCCGAGGGTGAGCGGCGTGCGCCCCACCACCGTGCCGTTCGCCGCGTGCAGCGTGAGCAGTTCGCAGGAACCGGCCGCGGTCACGGCGTGGACGAGACCCTCGTGGACGTCGACCCCGGTGACCTGTGTGTCGAAGCGGTGCGCCCAGGCCACGGCACCGCCGGGGTAGGCGCGGCGCACAAGATGGGTGACGTCGCGCGCGGTGCACGTGTGGACGATCCCCGGCCCGGCCTCGTCGTCGACGTACACGGCGGGGCCGCCGCGCAGGTGCGGGCCCGGGGAGTCGTCCCGGGCGAACGGGAACAACCGCTCGATCCCGTCGGGATCAGCGCGCACGACCCACTTCTCCAGCAGTTGCGTGCTGACGTCCGCGCCACCGGTGCCGTAGAGGAAGAACAGGTGGGGGGAGCGTCGCACCGGGAATTCGTAGGAGCTGTCGCTCTCCCCCAAGGCCAGGGTGGCCAGCTGCCGCCCGGAAGGTGTGAGCACGACGCTCTCGTTCGGTGGCCAGTGCGGGCCGGGGAACAGCTCGCGGGAGTCGCGGGCCACCCATGCACCGTCCGTGCGCGCTGCGATGGCGACCGGGAAGTCGAAACAGAGCTCGGCGAGTTGGGCGCCGTCGGCGAGTGCGTACCGGCGCAGCAGGGTCCGCCGGTAACTGCTGTCGCCCTTCAGGAGGGTGGCCCAGACGCTCTCCTCGTCCGGAGTGACATACCACCGACAGCCGCTCCGCAGCCACCGGTCGTCAGGCTCCGGCACGGACCACTGCAGGGTGTCGTCCGGCGACCAGCACTCCAGCAGGGCCCCGCCGCGAGCCGAAACCAGCGTGCGGCCGTCCCGCAGCACCTCCACGACGGACGCGCCGGGCCGCCGGGTCCAGGCGCGGCCCTTCCCGGCGGCTACGTCGGCAAGATAGTGCTGCGGTTGGTGGATGCCCGGTTCCTCGATGCTGCTCCAGTCGACCTCGACCGGCTCCTGCGGCCAGGAGACTTGTGCCGCGAGCACACCAGCGGTGACGCCTTGCCAGTCGTCGTGCTCGACGACGGAGCGCGTGTACGTCAATCGGCCCGGGTCCTCGTAGTCGATGACCGGCCGAGCGAACATCACCTCCAGGCGACGCGCGTCCCGCCAGCGCACATGGGGCACGCCGACCCCGGCGACGGCCACATCGGTACGGCGCCGGGTCTCCGGCTCGTACAGATGCAGCCCGCCCCGGAGTGCGAACTCGTCGCCGTCTTCCGTGCCCACGGCGAGCACCGGCAGGGTGGGGTGGAAGGTGAGCCCTTCGACGCCCGGTTCCAGCACGATCTGGTCCCACAGGGCGAGATCACTCGCCCTGTAGACAACGATCCGCCCCAGGCTCCCGCGGCCGCTCGCGGAGCAACTGACCGCGATCCAGCGGCCGTCCGCGCTCACGTCGGTCGTATACGGGCGGCCGATCTCGGGGAACGGATCATCGGGTATCAGACGCATCGCAGGAGCGTACCGGTCGAAGATCCCTGGTGAGCGGCCCGGTCTCCGGTGTGCTCTGCCGGACCGGCCGGTCAGCGATTCACCGGCGACTTGCCGTTGCTGTTGTCGTTGCCGGCGCCGTTGATGTCGCTGTCGGTGCGCATCCACACGGTCCGCTGCGGGAAGGGGATTTCGATGCCCGCGGCGTCGAGGGCCGTCTTGGTGCGGCGGCGCAGTTCGCGGGTGACGCCCCACTGCTTGAGCGGGATGGTCTTGACCGCGAGGCGGACGACGACACCGTCGGCGTCGAGGGACTGCACACCCCAGACCGACGGCTCCTCCAGCAGGATGCCCGCGAACTCCGGGTCCTGCCGCATCTCGCTGCCGGTCCTCTCCAGGACGCCGTAGACCGTGTCGAGGTCGGCGTCATAGGCGACGGAGATGTCCAGGACGGCGCGGGCCCATTCCTGGCTGTCGTTACGGACACGCAGGATCTCACCGTTGCGGATGTGCCAGAGACCTCCGTTGAGGTCGCGGATCTGGGTGAGCCGCAGGCCGACGTGCTCGACCTCTCCGATGGCCTCGCCGAGGTCGACGGAGTCACCGACGCCGTACTGGTCCTCCATCATGATCAGCATGCCGGACAGGTAGTCCGCCACCAGGCTCTGCGCGCCGAATCCGATCGCGAGGCCCACCACGCCGGCGCTGGCCAGCAGAGGGCCCAGTGCGATGCCGATCTGGTCGAGGACCATGGCCAGGGCCATCAGGCCGATGACGATGGTGACGGCGCTGCCGAGGACGGAGCCGATGGTGCGGGCGCGCTGCTCGCGCCGTTCGTTGGCACGTGAGCGGTCGCGCTGGAGGACGGCCGGGCCGCGGCCCGTGCGGCGCGGCTCGTTCTCGCTGTCGGAGGGCTGCAGGATGCGCTGGACGACGCGGGTGATGGCCTTCTTGGCCACCGCCCGCACGATTGCCGCTCCGACGACGATCAGGACGATGCGCAGCGGGACGCCTATGAGTGCGCCGACGTTGTCCCCCAGCCAGTCCGGGGCCGCGAGTGCCTGGCCGGTTTGGCTGCTGCTGAGGACATACGACGCGGGCGCGCCGGTGGGTGCCACGGAAGAGACTCCATTTCCTTGAGGTACGGCTTGTCGCAGCGGGGACCATAACCGTCGTGGCAGAACCGGGGCAAAAGGTGTGCAGGGGCTATGTGAGCACGGTGATCACACAGAGAAGGGGGCAGGCACAATCCGGCGGGCCTTCGTGCACCGCGGAAGCACCCAGAACGCGGTTCAGTCGCGCCGGGCCGTGTTCTCGAGCGCCGTTTGCTCCCGGTCCGGCAGTTCGGCCCGTGCCGCCGTGCGCCGGGTGTCGTCCTCGCGGGCGGCCTGTTCGGGGTGGCGCAGACGCCAGAACGGGTTGTCGTGGGGCAGCTTGCTGGAGACACGTCCGTACATTCCGAACGTCAGGATCATCAGGCCCGCGGCGAAGCTGAACAACACGTTGGTCATTCCGAAGTCGAGAAAGTTGGCCGGCCGGTCGAGTGTGAAGAGGTGGTAGAAGCCGCTGAGCAGGAAGAGCACCCCCACGGACATGTTCAGCGCGGAGGCGAAGGTGCCGCCCACAAAGCCGCCCACGACGAGCGCGGCTCCCACGGCGAGGGAGATCACACTCAGCGCGACATTGGTGGACAGGCCTGCCACCTCGCCGTTCGTGCTCAAGGGTGTCAGCGCGTCGGCCAGGCCGAGGCAGCCGAAGGCGATGAGTACGAGACCGCAGAACGCCGCGCCGTAGCGGTAGACGGCAGCGAGATGATGGTCGACGGGCAGTTCGTCCTTCAGTTTCATGTCGGCTCCCGGGTCACGCCGTAGGGACAGTGGGGATTCCCGTTGCCGCACGGCCACGCGTCTCAGTGACGTGGGGTGCGGCACGATCTTTTCCGGTCCATCGGGTCCCGTGGATGCACATCACCCGAAATCGCCCTCTGCGAGGCGAGCCGGCACCTGCGGAACCGCCCTTCGCGAACACCGCTTGAGCTGCGCGCTCTATTGCGGCGCTTCCAGGCTGTCGCGCAGCTTGATGAGTCCGTCCCGCAGGCGCGTCTTGACGGTGCCCAACGGCAGCGAGAGCCGCTCGGCGATCTGCCGCGACGTCAGTCCTTCGTAGTAGGCCAGGGCCAGACACCGTCTCTGCGCGTCGGTCAGCCTGACGAGGCAACGCCGCACCTGCTCGTACTCAAGCCGCGCCTCGACCGCTTCGCTGACCTCGTCGAATTCGGGTGTACGGGCCAGCCGCGCCGCCCTGTGCTCACGAGCGTCGCGGGCCGCAGCGGAGCGGACCCGGTCCACCGCGCGCCGGTGCGCCACGGTCAGGACCCAGTTCACGACCGTTCCGCGGTCGTCGCGGTAGCGCTGGGCGGTACGCCAGACCTCCACGAAGACTTCCTGGGTGACTTCCTCTGCCTGCGCACGGTCGTGCAGCACACTGCGGACGACGCCGAAGACCGCAGCGGACACGGAGTCGTACAGGGGCGAGAAGGCGTCCTCGTCCCCGTGCGCCACCCGCTGCATGAGCTCTGCGAGTCCCGCTCCCGGCTGCCTGGTCTGCATGACGTCCTTCATGTCCGACCTCCGGGGAGGGCATCTGCTTCTCGGCTCCTGTCCATGGCGACCGCTCACGTCCTGAGCAGCGCGACCGTGCCCATGGCAGCGACCTGGCCGGATGCCGTGACGAGAACGCGGGCCCCTTCCGGCTCCGCCACCACCTCGATCAAGGCCCCGCGCGGCGGCACGGGCGCGAGCAGTTCGACCCGCAGCCCGGCCACGGCTGCTGCCGTCATGCCGCAGGTCAGCAGCGTCGCCTGGCGTACGGCCTCCAGTACGGCCGGCGCGGACAGCAGGGCCGGGCGGCCGGCAAGCAGGACGGGGTGGCAGGGATCTCGCGGGATCAGGGCCAGGCGTCCCTGCGGTGCCCGTGCCAGCATGACGTCGGTGTCGGCGGCGGCGCCCACGGCGGCCGCCGGGGGATGCAGAAGGGCCGGCAGGGTCGCCGCAGTCGCGCAGGGCGCGCCCGGCTCGGCGGGACGGGCCATGCGCATGGTGCATGATCCGAACGGCCTCCCCGCGTGCTCGTACTCGGCGGTGACGCGGTAGACGACGAGGTTGCCGGCCGCCTGCGTCGCGAGCTCGCTCACGCTGACCCGGACGGTGACGTCGGTGGCGCTGCCGCGCTCGGTCGGCCATGCCCGTGGATGCAGGCCCATGCTCACGGATACGGGTTCGAGCGGGGCGATTCCCTGGGCCGACAGGTGCCGGCGCTCCAGCGCGACGGCGATCTGGCGGGTGGACTCCACCATGATCAGCGGATGGTGCGAGACGGCGATCGCGCGCTCGTTGAGCGGATGAGATCGGGGCCACTGGCAGTGCGCGGTGAAACCGGAACGGCCCAGGCGTCGCAGGGACACCACGAGCATGGACGCCATCGCGTCAAGGCCGAGCGTGCGCCACGTCAGCGAGCCGTCGAGTCGTTGCGGGTCGCGCCGGTGCCGGTCGGCCCGGGCGTCCGGGTGCTCGTCGGCCCCTCGATCCGCTTCCGGCGTCGCGCCGTGCACGGGTGTCTCCTGTCGCAACGGCCGGACTGCGTCCGCCGTCAAGGGCCCGTCGCGCCGCAGGTCCCGTGTCATCAGCCCTGCTCGATCCTGCAGCGCAGCTGGAACAGGCCGCGGCGCGCGTGGCTCTTCACGGTGCCCAGGGGCAGACCGGTGCGCTCAGAGATCTGGTTCTGTGTGAGGTCGTCGTAGAACGTCATGCGCAGCACCTCCTGCTGGCGCTGCGGGAGTGCGGCGAGCACGTCGGAGAGCAGCACGCGGTCCAGTACCCGCTCTGTCGCCTCCGGCCTGCGATCCCCCGGCACATCCTCGACGGCACGGCCCGCCGCTTCGATCAGATCGAGGCGCCGGGTGCGTGCCGCCAGCGTGTCGACGATCTTGCGTCGGGTGATGCCGACGAGCCAGGCGCCCAGCGGCCCGCGCTCGGGGTGGAATCCGGTCCGGCCCCGCCAGGCGGCGAGGAAGACCTGCTGGGTGACGTCTTCCGCTTCCCGCGCATCGCCCAGCGAGCGGGCGGCCATGGTGTGCACCAGGGGGCTCCAGCGCCGGTAGACCGCGGCGAACGTCTGCTCGTCGGCGTTGAGAAACCCGCGGGCCAGCTCTTCCTCCAGCGCGGCTTTCCCGACTGGCGGCAACAGACGCTCCGAGGTGTGCACGGTCGCGCTCATGGGGTCGTTCCTCCTGCGGAGCGGCTTCGCGGGACGAAGAGTGACGAGTTCCTGTGCTGATGTGCTTCGGCAGGCTGCGGGGCGCCGGGCTGGGTCCTGTCACGAGTCTTGGACGCACAAACGACGCAGGCAACACGCGTCGGTTGTGCGTCGTACGCTGAGTCGGTGAGCTCGATCGAGCACGACAAGGCGGCGGGGCTGTCGACCGGTGCGGTGGCCCGGCTTCTCGGCGTCGCCCCCACCACCGTGCGTTCCTGGGACCAGCGCTACGGCCTGGGCCCCGATGCCCATACCAGCGGCAGGCACCGCCGCTGGACCGCCGTGGACATCGCGCGCCTGGAGCAGATGTGCACGCTGACCATGACTGGGGTGCCGCCGGCTGAAGCGGCCCGCATCGCGCGCGACGGCGCGCAGCTGCCACTGGTACCCGCCGCCGTCCCGCAGCGGCCCGGGCCGGCCCGGCGCCCTTCCGGCATCGGTCTGCAGCTCGGCGACGTGCGTCGCGAGTGCAAGGGGCTGGCCCGAGCCGCGCTGCGGCTCGATGCCCCTTCTGTGGACAATCTGCTCACCGCGGCGATCGCCGACTACGGCCTTGTCACGGCCTGGCAGGAGGTGATCATGCCGACGCTCCAGGCCGTGGGGCGCAAGTGGGAGAACTCGGGCGAGAAGTACGTAGAGGTCGAGCACTTCCTGTCCTGGCATGTCTCGGGTGCCCTGCGGCGCAGCACCCCGGCCATTCCGGCCGGGCAGGCGGCCTACGTGACGCTGCTCGCCTGTGTGCCCGGCGAGATCCACACGCTGCCGCTGGAGGCACTCGCCGCGGCCCTGGCCGAACACGGGCTGCCCGTGCGCATGTTCGGCGCGGCCATGCCCACCCAGGCGCTGCTGGAAGCCGTACGCAGGACCGGTCCCGCGGCCGTCGGGCTGTGGGCCCAGTCCCGGACCACCGCGAGCCGCCCCCTCGCCCAGCACGTGGCGTCGATGGAGTGGGGCGTGCGCGGCGCACGCAGCCACCCTCTCGTACTGACGCTCGGACCCGGATGGGCCGGCCAAGCCGTGCCCGGACTACCGCGACCGCCCGGCCTCGCCGAAGCCCTGGCCGTTTTGCGGACCGCGGCAACCGATGACGTCCGTCGGCCTGTCACACGGTGAACCGGCCCTTCACGGTGGCATCCTGACCCACCGTCGGCCCGCCATCGCCCGCGTCACCGGGGCCGGCAGCGGACCGCGAACGACACGAGGAGACAGCTGATGGCCATTCAGGACCAGTCGACCCCCGGTACGGTCATCGTCGGTGCGGGTCTCGCCGGGCTTGCCTGCGCGCTGGATCTGTCCCGCGCCGGACAGCAGGTCACCCTGCTGGAGGCTTCCGACGCGGTCGGCGGGCGGATGCGCACGGACCGCCGGGACGGCTTCCAACTCGACCGGGGCTTCCAGGTGTTCAACACCTCCTACCCTCAGGTGAAGAAGCGCCTGGATCTTCGCCTACTGCGTCTGCACCCCTTCACCCCGGGCCTGCTGGCGCACACCCCCACCGGACCCGTACGGCTCACCGACCCGACCCGGCGCCCGCGCGAGGCGGCCCACCTGCTGCCCGGGCGGATCCTGAGCCCCTGCGACCTGGCCGCCCTCGCGGCCCTGACCGCACGCGACACCCTCCTGCCGGCCCGGGCGATCACCCGCGGGCAGGACCGGACCACCGCCCGGGCACTCGCGCGCTCCGGCCTTTCGGACGACACCGTCGACAACCTGCTGCGGCCGTTCCTGTCGGGCGTGTTCCTGGAGAGCGAGTTGGAGACCTCTGCGCGCTTCTTCCACCTCATCTATCGCAGCATGGCCCGCGGCACTCTGTGCCTGCCCTCCGGCGGCATCGGCGCGGTGCCCACGCAGCTGGCCGAGGACCTGCCGGCCGGCGTTCTGCGCCTGGAGACGCCGGTCGAGACCCTCACCGATCACGGTGTCCTGCTGGCCGACGGACGTGAAGAGCCTGCCGCCAGGGTCGTCGTCGCCACCGAAGCCGAGACGGCCGCGCACCTGCTTCCCGGACTGACGGTGCCCGAGGGACGGACTGTCACCACCTACTACCACGCCACCGACACACCCCCGCTGCACGAACCGACCCTGGTGACCGACAGCACGCTGGCCGTCCTCAACACCTGTGTCCTCACCGAAGCCGCCCCCGCCTACGCCCCGCCGGGCACCGCTCTGGTGTCCACCTCGGTGCTCGGCGGCGACCAGCCCGGCGCGGAGGCCGCCGTACGCCGCCGTCTCGCCGAGCTGTACGGCGCGGACACCGGGACATGGACGCTGATCGCCACGTACACGATCCCCGGAGCGCTGCCCGCGATGCGGCCGCCGTGGCCGCTCAGCCGCACGACGCGCTTCGCACCGGGGCGCTATGTGTGCGGGGATCACCGGGCCACGGGATCGGTGCAGGGCGCACTCGCCTCCGGGGCCAGGGCCGCACGCGAGGTGCTGGCCGATCTGGGACACCCCGGGCACTGAAGCGCGCCCTCAGAGCCCCGCGATGCGCGCAACGAAGAAGGCGGCCACCAACGCGGCGCCGCACACGATGAGCACCAGCCACACAGCCGGGTGCTCCCAGAGACCGCCGTCGGGTCGCTCTTGATGTGCCTCGGCGATAGATCCCTCGACGGGCGGCGTCTCCGTGGGAGGAACACGTGGATCCGTCATGCCTTCATCGTCTCTCGGAGAGTGCCGCGGCGCATATCGGCGGCGGGCCCGCCTGAACTGTGCTCCCGTACCGCCCGGCCTGGGCCTGTGGGTGGAAGACTGCGCACAGACATCAACGGGGGGGCTGTCCATGAAGTGGTTCCGGCGGGATCAGGCGACGCGGCACGCGGCTGTGGTGCCGCTCAGCGGGGTCAGCAAGACCACGACCGTTCCGACACAGGTACCTCGGCTCCTGACCGCAGGGGGTCCGGTGCTGCAGCGGATCGACGGCGGCGGTGACCGGGTCGCGCAACTGGCGACTGGCGCGGGACCGGTCATTTTGGACATCACGCATCAGGGAGCAGGGTACTTCGTCGTGGACGCCCTGGACGGGAGCCTGCAATCCCAAAGCCAACTGGCCTACACCGACGGGCCTTTCGCCTGCCGCGCTCTGGTCAATGCCGACGACAGGCCCGTCCAGGCGCTACGGGTCCAGGCGGACGGTCCGTGGTTGATCGAAGTGACCCCGGTTTCGAGTGCGCTGCCCCTGGACGGACCTGCGCGGCGTCCCGCATCGGATGTGCTGCGCTACGAGGGAGGACCGGGAATCGCGACGCTTCACCACGAGGGCGACCCACGGTCCGATGACGGCGGCTACTTCCTCGTCGACACCTTTGAGCCGGATGGCAGCGGATTTCTCGACGAGTTGGCCAATCACGTCGGACCATGGCGCGGTGAGGCGCCGCTGCCCGGGCCCTGCCTCATCTACGCCCGCTCTGACGGCCCGTGGTCCCTCAGCGTGCACACCATGGGGTCCTCGCTTTCGTCGTGAGGGCCGCCATGCCCCTCAGGCTCCCGCCCGTGCGGCCAGGGTGAAACCGCGGTATCCGTCCAGGGCGGCGGCGTCGCACTGTGCGCGGTAGCGGTCCAGGCCTCCGGTGTAGGCCAGGAACACCCGTGGTTTGCCCGGCACGTTCGCCCCGGTGTACCAGGAGGCGACGGACGGGTAGAGCGTCAGATCGGCGAGGCCGGCAACGTGGGCGCACCACTCCTCCTCGGCGTCCGTGGTGGCGTCGATCTCGGTCAGGCCGCCCTCTCGCAGGTGTGCGATGCAGTCGGTGATCCACTCCACGTGCTGCTCGATGGCCACCACCGCGTTGCTGAGCACGGACGGGCTCAGCGGGCCGATCACGGTGAAGAGGTTGGGGAAACCGGCCGACAGGAGGCCCAGATGGTTGCGAGGCCCTTCGGCCCACTTCTCCTGGAGTGTGGTGCCGCCCTTGCCGACGATGTCGATGGCGACCTGTGATCCGGTCATGGCATCGAAGCCGGTGGCGAAGACGATCACGTCCACCGCGTGATCCTGCTCCGAGGTTCTGATACCGCTCGGTGTGATCCTCACGATCGGGGCCCTGGTGAGGTCCACGACGCTGACGTGCGGCTTGTTGTACGTGGCGTAGTAACCGGTGTCCAGGCAGGGACGTTTGGTGCCGAAGGGCAGACCGCGCGGTGACAGCGTCTCGGCCGTGTCCGGGTCGGTGACGATCGAGCGGATCTTGGAGCGGACGAACTCGGCGACGGTCTCGTTGGCGGCCGCGTCGACGAGGATGTCGTTGTACGTCCGCAGCAGACCGCTGAGCACGCCTGTCTCCCAGGCCGCCGCGTAGGTGGCGGTGCGCTCGGCTTCGTCGGCCTCCAGGGCGGACCGGGTAGGCGGCTCGAAGACGGTGCCGCCCCTGGACTTCCGCTGGGCGATCCGGAACTGCGGGTAGCGCGCCTTCAGTTCGGCGTTCTCCTCGGCGGACAGCGCACGGTTGTGGGCGGGGAGCGCGTACACGGGGGTGCGCTGGAAGACGGTGACGGCGGCGGCCTGCTCGGCCAGGAGCGGAATGGCCTGGACGCCGGAGCAACCGGTACCGATCACCGCGACCCGCCTGCCGGTCAGGTCGACACCCTCGTGCGGCCAGTCGGCGGTGTGCAGGGCCTGGCCCCCGAAGGCGGCAACGCCCGGGATGTCCGGCTCCTTGACGGCCGACATGCAGCCGGTGGCCAGGACGACGAACCGGGTGGTCAGCGTCTGTCCGGTGTCGGTGGTGACCTGCCAGAGGTGGTCGTCCTCGTCGTAGACCGCACGGGTCACGCGGGTGCGCAGCGTGATGTCCTGCCGCAACCCGAAGCGGTCCGCGACATGGTGGAGGTAGCGCAGCAGCTCGGGCTGAGTCGCGTACCGCTCGCTCCACTCCCACTCCTGGTCCAGTTCGGGCGAGAAGGAGTAGGAGTACGACGTGCTCTCGACGTCGCAGCGCGCGCCGGGGTAGCGGTTGCGGTGCCACGTACCGCCGATGTCGTCGCACGCCTCCAAAACGCGCACCGACAGGCCCAGTTCGCGCAGGCGGTAGAGCTGGTACAGGCCGGAGAAGCCCGCCCCGACCACGACGGCGTCGAGTTGCGGGACGGCGGGCGGGGACGAGGAAGAGGACGGGGACGGGGTCGGGGTGACGCTGGGCATGCCGTTCTCCTGACGGATCACTGAGGGCCGTGGTGCCTGCATGTGGCCGGGCGCCTTGCCGAGGGGTGCGTCAACTCGCGGTCGGGCGTGGGGCGGTGTGCCGGGGGCGGGCGGCCCGGGCCGTCAGGGGGATCACGGCGAGGGCGAGCACTCCGCCGCAGACGGCAAGCAGCGGGTAGCCGCCGCCTGCCACGACAAGGCCGGAGACCATGCCGCCGGTGGCCCCGGCGAGCGACATCCCCATGTCGACAAGGCCTTGTGTGGAGGCGCGTGCCTCGGCGGGTGCGGCCTGCGCGACCATCGCGGTGCCGCTGACGAGCGCCATGTTCCAGCCGGCGCCGAGCAGTACGAGTGCGGTGCCGAGCAGCGCGATTCCCACGGCTCCGGTGGGCGGCGCGAGGGCGGCCAGGAGCCCGGCGGCCAGCAGTACGCCGCCGGAGGCCGCGGCCACGGGCAGGCTCCCGATCCGGTCCACCACCAGACCGGTCAGGGGCGAGGGCAGGAACATGGCGCCCACGTGCAGGCCGATCACGACCCCGGCCAGCTGTGTGCTGTGTCCGTGGTGGGTGAGGTGCACCGGGGTCATCGTCATGACGGCGATCATCACGAGCTGCCCGCTGATCATCACGGCCGCTCCGGTGACGACCCCGGTTCCGCCGCGGTGGACACGCTGCTCCGCCGCCTCCGGCCGGGCGGCGGCCTCCTGGTGCTGGCTCCGGGCGAGCAGGAGCGGGTCGGGACGCAGACAGAGGGCGACGACGAGGGCGGCGGCCGTGTAGGCGACCGCGGCAAGGAGGAAGGGGCCGGTGAGGCGGGGCAGGCCGAGAGAGTCGGCCAGGGTTCCGGTGGGGCCGACCAGGGCGGGCCCGGCCACCGCACCGAACGTGGTGGCCAGGAGCACGGTGCCGGTGGCGCGACCGCGTTTCCCGGGCGGCGCGAGGTCGGTTCCGGCATACCGGGCGAGCAGTCCGGTCACCGTGCCCGCGCCGTAGACGAAGAGGGCGATCAGGAGCAGGGGTACGGTGCGGGACCAGGCGGCGACGATCACGCCGATGCTGCCCAGAGCGGCGGCCGCGTGCCCCAGGGCGAGCCCGGGGCGGCGCCCCCACCGCTCGGAGATCCGGCCGATGAGCAGGGCGCCGAGCGCGCCTCCCGCGGTGAACAGGGCCACGGGCAGTCCGGCGAAGCCGGTGGAACCGAACAGGTCCTGTGCGAGCAGCGCGCCGACGGTGATGCCCGCCGCCATTCCGGCGCCGCCCAGGGCCTGCGAGGCGACGAGCACGGTCAGGATGCGCCGTTGCACCTCGGGGCCGGCGACCCGCTCGGCGCGGACCTCCGATGTCACGCGGCGGGCCCGTCGGAGGGGTCCAGGGCGGAGATCTCGGCCAGGCTCATCTCCATCTCCAGGTGGAGGAAGCGGACGATGGTCCAGTGCGGGAGCGCGTCCTCGTCGAACGGGCCGAACGCGGCGGTATAGAACGGAATCCAGCGCAAGGCTTCCTCCGCCGCGACCCGGCGCTGCTCGTCGGCCCGGCGCTGCTCGTCGGCCCGGTCGCCGCTCTGGTAGTCCGTGTAGGCGATGCTGCGATGGTGGATGAAGTGCCCGCCGGGCAGGCGCTGTTCGCACAGCTCCCGGTATTCGCGGGTCTGCAGGATGAGGAAGTGCCAGATCTCGTCGATCTCCTGCTCCACCGGCAAAAACAGTCCGCCGAGCCGGTCGGGATGGCGGGAGACCAGGTACAGGTAGCGCAGGCACTCGCGCACCTGGTGCTCGACGTAGGCGCGTGGATATTCCGTCTTCGCGGTGAAGTACCCGACGGCCTCCGCGTGCAGGGCGCTGCCCAGGAGATCTTCGGCGGTGGGGGCGGGAAGTGCTGACATGGTCACAGGGCGGGGTCCTGTCCAAGCGTGAGGGGCGGCGGTGATCGGCGGATACGGATCGCCGGATACGGATCGGCGAGGCCGGTCAGGAGGGACGCGCCAGCCAGGCGTACTTGCCGGAGCGGCCGATCGGCAGGTCGGTGCGGTGCTCCAGGGCGCAGGTGCGGCCGATGAGTTCACCGACGAGCCCCTGGAGGTGTTCGGCCTGCGCCGCGTCGAGCGGGGTGCCGTCGAAGGTCGAGTAGCGCAGGGTGGCATCGTCGGAGGCTTCGGTCAGGCGCAGTTGGGCGAGGAAGACGCGGTCGGACGCGTCGTGGACGCGGGCGTCGAGGTCGGCCTGGGCGACGGGTCCGCCCGGCGCGTCGAGCAATTCCTTCTCCCGGCCGCAGAAGGCCGTGATGCGCTCGGGGTCCGCGGAGCCGTCGAAGGTGCGCACGCAGTCGCCGGAGCGGTAGCGCACGAGCGGCATGAAGGGGTTGCGCAGGCTGGTGACGATGAGGCAGTGGATGCCGCTGCCGGGGGCGACGGGGATGAGTTCGACGCTCATGTCCTCCAGGTGCGGCCGGTAGCGGCCGGTCCGGGGGTCGCTGGAGTAGAGGTAGCCCAGTTCGGTGCTGCCGAAGAGGTCGACGACGGGGCATTCGAAGTGCCGGTGCAGCAGGGCGCGTACGTTCAGCGGGGTGTACTCGTAGGCGTGCACGATGCTGCCCGGCTGCGGGAACTCGTCCCACAGGTCCCAGGCGTCCACCTTCTGTACGAGGTGAGCGAGGTGGTAGCCCGAGCAGTCCAGGTGGTAGGTGCCGGTGGGGTGCGCGTCGCTGATCTCGCGGATCTCGGCGAGCATGCGGCGGACCTCAGCGCGGTCCCAGTCGGCGGGGTCGAGGGTGTTGTTGAGGTAGAGCGTGCGGTCGTCGAGCCAGCGCTCGCCCGGGGTGGCGCCCGGCTTCTTGGCGTTGACGCGGGCCACGTGCTCGGTGGCGAGCACGGTGGTCAGGGAGATGCGCTTGGCGCCCGCCTCCCAGGTGGCGCGCAGGTCGGGGTGTTCGCTCCACAGCCGGTAGTAGGAGCGGAGGAGGAAGTACGGCGGCCGGATCAGCTGCATCCGGGCATGGTTGGTGCCGGTCGACAGGACGAACTCCGCCTCGCCCGACTCCAGTGCCGCCGCGAGGCCCGGCGTCATCCAGTTGTCCGGGAATCCACGGGCGATCTCGGGCTTCTCCAGGATGGGGAAGTCTCCGCGGGCGGCGGACGCACGGTAGATCGGGATGTCCCGGACCCGGTCGACGACCTGCGGGCTGGGCAGCGGGCTCATGTGTGCTCCGTGGGAGGTGGCGGGGCCGGGCCGCCCCCCCCTAAGGGGCGGCGGGGCGGCCGCCGGGGGGGGGCCCGGGGAGGTGTTTAAAACCCCCATGGCCGCCGCCCAGGATGTCCAGCGAGTAGGGGGGGGGGGGATTGAGCCCG
>NZ_JBSGSG010000091.1:0-39277 GCF_053606765.1 Streptomyces sp. NPDC055189 | reverse complement strand
GGCAAGCCCCGTCAGGGGCGCGGGGAACGGCGCGATCAGCCCCCGCGCAGCGGCAGACGACGACTTACCGGACCGGCGTCCGCTCAAGCCGAGGGCACCGACTCCTGCTCCGCCTCCACCTGCGCGTTCCAGTCGCGCTTGGACGCCTGCCAGCCGTCCTCGTTGTGGCCAAGGCGCCAGTAGCCGGAGATCGAGAGGCGCTCGCGGGGTACCTGGCGCTCCATGCGGAGGTAGCGGCGCAGTTCCTTCACGAAGCCGGCCTCGCCGTGCACGAACGCCTGGACGTCGCCCGCGGGGAAGTCGAGGGAGCGTACGGCCTCGACGAGTGCCTCGCCGACGGGGCGCTGCCCGCGGTGCAGCCACACGATCTGCGCGGCCGAGTCGATCTTCTGCTCCTCGTCCGCGTCGGCGACCTCCACGAAGGCGTACGCCTGCGCGCCCTCGGGCAGCGCTTCGAGGGACGCGGCGATCGCGGGCAGCGCGCTCTCGTCACCGGCGATCAGATGCCAGTCGGCCGCGGCGTCGGGTGCGTACCCGCCGCCCGGGCCGAGGAAGTGGATCGTGGCGCCCGGCCGGACGTTCTTGGCCCAGGGGCCCGCCAGGCCCTCGTCGCCGTGGACGACGAAGTCGATGGCGAGCTCGCGGGACCGCGGGTCCCAGGAGCGCACCGTGTACGTACGCGTGACGGGCCACTGCTCGCGGGGGAACTCCTCGCGGATGCGCTGGATGTCGAAGGGCTCCGGGTAGGTCACGCCCTCGGCACCGAAGAGCAGTTTCACGTAGTGGTCGGTGGAGTCGCCCGCCGTGAACTCGGCGAGACCCTCGCCGCCCAGGGTCACGCGCTGCATGTGCGGGGTGAGGCGCTCGGTGCGCACCACCTGTGCGACGTGGGCCTTCGGTGCCTTGCGTGCCGGACGTTCTGCCATGGCGGCGTCCTCCCCTGATCAAATGTTGCTTAGGCTTACCTAAGCTAACACCTCATCCCTGAAGAGTCGTGAGCAGTCGCTTCAGGGCTCCACCGAGGTTCCAGCGCGCGGCGAGCTCGTCCAGGGCCGCGGGATCGCGGGGCTCGCCCGGGAGCGCGAGGTCCACGTCGGGCAGCGGTACGTCGCCCGCCACGCGGACCACCGTCGGCGCGACGGCCACATACGCGCGGGACTCGTCGAGCCGCTTGCGCTGGGAGGGCGTCAGCTTGCTCTTCGGGTCGTCCACGGCGGCCATGATTCCGGCCAGATCTCCGTACGCGTCGAGCAGCTTGGCCGCTGTCTTCTCGCCGATGCCGGGCACGCCGGGCAGGCCGTCGCTCGGGTCGCCGCGCAGCAGGGCCAGGTCGACATAGCCGGAGCCGTCCACGCCGTACTTCTCGCGGAGCCAGGCCTCGTCGGTGAGCTGGAGGGAGCCGACGCCCTTGAGTGGGTAGAGGACGCGGATGCCGCGCTCGTCGTCTACCAGCTGATAGAGGTCGCGGTCGCCGGTGACGATGTCGACGGGGCCGGTGGCGCGCCCTGCGTACGTGCCGATCACGTCGTCCGCCTCGTACGACGGCACGCCCACGCGGGCGATGCCCAGTGCGTCCAGGACGTCCTCGATGATCGGGACCTGGGGCGCGAGGGTGTCCGGGGTCTCCTCGGCGTCCGGGCCCTGCTCGACCTCCTCGGCGACGCGATGCGCCTTGTACGACGGGATCAGCTCCACCCGCCAGTGCGGGCGCCAGTCCGCGTCCATGCAGGCGACCAGGTCGTCCGGGCGGTGGTCCTGGACGAGCCGGGCGATGAAGTCGAGCAGCCCGCGCACCGCGTTGACCGGCGTGCCGTCCGGGGCCTTCACCGAATCGGGGACCCCGAAATAGGCCCGGTAGTACAGGGACGCCGTGTCGAGCAGCATGAGCCGTCGCGTTTGCTGAGTCACCTTCGCATCATGCCGCACGGCACTGACAGCGCACCGGCGGTCCGCACCGGCGGCGGCCGGTAGTCGACAGAAGTGAATGAAATGTGAACTGGACCACTCTTGCGTTTGTTCTGTGTAAGTCGGGGCAGGCGCCGAGCCGGAGCGCCTCCGGTCGAGATTTCAACTATTTCACCGGGCAAGTAGCGGGCAGAACCCGCGTCGCTCCACGGCCCGCCGGCGGGGGAGGCGGGCCGTCTTGGTTCAACCCGAGAGGTGTATGTGTCCAGGCTGCAAGCCGAACACCTGTACAAGGTATTCGGCAGACGACCCGCTGACGCGGTGGAGAAACTCCGCCACGGAACAGACCGAGAGGAGCTGCGCGCCGAAGGCACCACTGCCGCGGTGATCGACGCCTCCTTCACGGTCGAGCCGGGCCAGATCTTCGTCGTCATGGGTCTCTCCGGATCCGGCAAGTCAACGTTGCTGCGCATGCTCAACGGTCTGTCGGAGCCGACGGCCGGACAGGTGCTGTTCGACGGTCAGGACCTGACCGGTCTGAGCGCCCGTGAGCTGCGCGAGGTGCGCTCCAAGAAGATCAGCATGGTCTTCCAGCACTTCGCGCTCTTCCCCCACCGCAGCGTCCTCGAAAACGCCGGTTACGGCCTCGAGGTGCAGGGTGTGCCGCGCGCCGAGCGCGAGGAGCGCGCCACGGTGGCCCTCGAACTCGCCGGGCTCAAGGGCTGGGAGAAGTCCTGGCCCGACGAGCTCTCCGGCGGTATGCAGCAGCGCGTGGGCCTGGCCCGTGCGCTCGCCACCGACGCGGACCTGCTCCTGATGGACGAGTCGTTCAGCGCGCTCGACCCGCTGATCCGCCGTGACATGCAGGACCAGCTCCTGGAGCTCCAGAAGCGGCTGAAGAAGACCATCGTCTTCATCACCCACGACCTGAACGAGGCCATGCGCCTGGGCGACCAGATCGCCGTCATGCGCGACGGCGAGATAGTCCAGATAGGCAACGCCGAGGACATCCTCGTCACCCCGGCCAACGACTACGTCGCCGCGTTCACGCAGGACGTCGACCGCTCCCGCGTCCTCACGGCCGGCGCGATCATGGCCGAGCCCGAGACCGCGTTCGGCACCAAGACGGCCGAGGGCAAGGAGCTGAAGACCGCACAGGACGTGCTGTCGGCGGCCCCCGCCACGGTCAGGGCCGAGACGCCGATCATCGAGCTGTTCACGCCGTGCTCCACCAGTGGTGTGGCCGTCGCCGTGACCGACGACGAGGGCAAGCTCATCGGCGTCGTGCCGCGGGCGCGGCTGCTCGCCGTGCTCGGCGAGCCGATGTCCTCCGAGGACGAGCCGAAGGACGCCGTCCCGACGGACAAGGCGCAGGAGAACGGCGGCAAGGCCGCGGGCAAGGTGGTCAGCGGTGCCTAGGATTCCCTTCGGCGAGTGGGTCAACGACGGCGTCGACTGGCTGCTCAGCCACATGGCCTGGTTGTTCGACTTCTTCCAGACCGTCTTCCAGGGCGCGTACGACGGCATATCCGACCTGCTCCAGGCGCCCGAGCCGCTGCTCCTCGCGGGCATCTTCGCGGTCATCGCGTTCTGGCTGCGCGGTGTGGTCGCCGGTGTGCTGACCTTCGCGGGCTTCGCGTTCATCGTCTCGCTGGAACTGTGGGACCACGCGATGATGACGCTGTCCCTGGTGCTCGTCTCGACGATCATCGCGCTGATCATCTCGGTGCCCGTGGGCATCTGGGCGGCGCGGTCGAGCACGGTCAGCGGCATCGTCCGCCCGGTGCTCGACTTCATGCAGACGCTGCCGGCGATGATCTACCTCATCCCCGCCATCCTCTTCTTCGGGATGGGCGCCCCCGCGGGCATCGTCGCCACCCTGATCTTCGCCCTGGCCCCCGGCGTCCGTATGACGGAGCTGGGCATCCGCCAGGTCGACAAGGAACTGGTCGAGGCCGCGGACGCGTTCGGCACCACCCCGCGCAACATCCTGCTGCGCGTCCAGCTGCCCCTCGCGCTTCCCACGATCATGGCCGGTGTCAACCAGGTCATCATGCTGGGCCTGTCCATGGCCGCCATCGCGGGCATGGTCGGCACGGAGGGCCTGGGCGCCGACGTCAACGAGGCCATCGGCCAGCTGAACGTGGGCCTCGGCTCCGAGGCCGGTGTCGCGATCGTCATCCTGGCCATCTACCTGGACCGGATGACCAGCTCGCTCGGCACCCAGGTCTCCCCGCTCGGCCGTCGCGCGGTCGCGAAGCTGCGTGCCGCCAACGGTCTGAACATCTGGAACTACCGCCCGCAGGCCGCTGTCGCGGTCGTCGGTGTCGTCGTTCTCGCGCTCGTCGCGGGCGGCATGGGCGCCTTCGGCGGTTCGAAGTCCGAGGACGTGGCCGCGGACGCGAAGAACGTCGGCCAGGGCAAGCCGATCAACATCGGCTACATCCCCTGGGACGAGGGCGTGGCCTCCACCTTCCTCTGGAAGGAGATCCTGGAGCAGCGCGGCTTCAAGCCGCAGACCAAGCAGCTCGAGGCCGGCCCGCTGTACACCTCGCTCGCGCAGGGCAGCATCGACTTCCAGACCGACTCCTGGCTGCCGACGACGCACGCCTCGTACTGGAAGAAGTACGGCAAGGACCTCGAGGACATGGGCTCGTGGTTCGGCCCGACCTCGCTCGAGCTCTCCGTGCCCTCGTACGTCAAGGGCGTGAAGTCGCTCGAGGACCTCAAGGGCAAGAGCGGCAAGTTCAAGGGCAAGATCGTCGGCATCGAGCCGAGCGCCGGCATGATGGGCCTGCTCAAGGACAAGGTCCTCAAGGAGTACGGCCTCGACAAGGAGTACAAGGTCGTCGACGGCTCCACGCCGGCGATGCTGGCCGAGCTCAAGCGCGCGTACGCCAAGAAGGAACCGATCGTCACCACGCTCTGGTCGCCGCACTGGGCCTACAGCGACTTCGACCTGAAGAAGCTCGATGACCCGAAGGGCGCCTGGGGCAAGGGCGACGGCGTGCACTCCCTTGCGCGCAAGGGCTTCTCCAAGGAGAACCCGCAGGTCGCCAAGTGGCTCAAGGACTTCAAGATGAGCGAGAAGCAGCTCACGGATCTTGAGGCGGAGATCAACAAGGCGGGCAAGGGCAAGCAGCAGGAAGCCGTCCGTGCCTGGCTGAAGAAGAACCCGGGCGTCGTCGACAAGCTGGCCCCGCTGCCGAAGAACACCACCCCGGCCGAGGCGAAGCGTCCGCTGAACGCCGCGTACTTCGCGTGGGACGAGAACATCGCCGTCACCAATCTCTGGAAGCGTGTCCTGGAGAAGCGCGGCTACAAGATGAAGCTGACGCCGTCCGACGTCGGCCCGGTCTACACCGCTCTCTCGCAGGGCGACCTGGACCTGGATCTCGACGCGTGGCTGCCCACGGCCCAGAAGCAGTACTGGGACAAGAACAAGGCGAACCTCAAGGACCTGGGCTCCTGGTACAGCCCGACGTCACTGGAGATCGCCGTCCCGTCCTACGTCAAGGGCGTGAAGTCGCTCGAGGACCTCAAGGGCAAGGGCGACAAGTTCAAGGGCAAGATCATCGGTATCGAGCCCGGCACGGGCGTGATGACGGCCCTGAAGAACAAGGTCCTGCCGGGCTACGGCCTGGACAAGGAGTACAAGATCGTCTCCGGTTCGACGCCCGCGATGCTCTCCGAGCTGAAGTCGGCGTACGCCAAGAAGGAGCCGGTCGCGGTCCTGCTCTGGTCGCCGCACTGGGCGTACAACGAGTACAAGCTCACCAAGCTGAAGGACCCCAAGCTGGGCTTCGGCAAGGGCGACACGATCCGCACGATCTCCAGCAAGGACTTCCCCAAGCAGTACCCGCAGCTCACGAAGTGGCTCAAGAACTTCAAGATGAGCGAGCCGGAACTGGCCAGCCTGGAGAACGAGATCAACAAGGCGGGCAAGGGCAATGAGCCCAAGGCCGTCGACGCATGGCTGAAGAAGAACCCGGGCTTCGAGCAGAAGATGACTCCGCAGTCATAGCGATGACTCCGCAGTCATAGCTCCGCAGTCCCGGCTCTCGCGCGGCATGCGCTGAATTGCCGCATCACCCCGAGGGGTGGGCCTCGTCCTTGTGGCGAAGCCCACCCCTCGTGGCGTTCCCCGGGGCACCTGCGCTCCCTAGGCTGGGCAGCCTCCCCGTCGCTCGAACGTAAGTGCCCCTCCGTGACCGTCCCTGCCACGCCCCGCCTCCTCGCCGTCGTGGCCCTGGCCCTCGCCGCCGCCCTGTTCCTGGCGCACCTGGCCGACGCGAGCCCCGCTCCGGCCTCCGCGGGCACCGCGCGGCTGGCCGGGCTCGCGGGCGACGTGCGCGCCGCCGACGGCCACCGTTACGACGCGCGGGACGACACCGGGCGCACCATGGACGCCGCGCAGATCACGCAGAACCCCGACGGCACGTATCTGGCCGTCTACCACACGCTTCTGGACGACGGCCGCTTCCATGCCGCCGTCGCCACCTCCGCCGATCTGCGGCACTGGGACCGGCGCCACGACTTCGGGCCCGGCACCCATCAGGCCTCGCTCGCCGCCGACGGGCGCGGCGGATACGTCCTCGCGTACGAGAAGGACCCGAAGAACCACATCGCCGTACGCGCGTACGCCGATGAGGCGGGGCTGCTCGACGGGCGCGCGGCGCATGCCTTCGACGCGCCGCGCACGCTCTCGCGGTGCGCCGAGGGCACGCCGAGTATCTCCGCCGTACGCGGCGACATCATCGAGCTGACCGGGCACTACCGCGCCGACTGCGACACCGACCGCCAGCTGCGCGCCACGCTCACCGGGTTCCGCGACTGGCACGCGGAGCCGGACCGGCGGCTCGACCGGGCGCTGCAGGCGTGGGGCAACAGCGGGAATCTCGGGGACCGCGCGCCCGTCGAGCTGGACGGACAGCGGATGCTGTTCGTGGAGGGACAGCGGTGGCGGGGTGACTTCGGGAGCTGGCGGACGTACGCGTACGACCCGGCGAGCGGCCGGGCCGACCGGATCGACATCTCGACGCACGGCGGGAGCCGCGCCTTCGCCAATCCGTCGGCGACCCTCGTCACCGACCCACGCGGCAGGCCTTCCTTGCTGGTCAGCGTGTTCATACCGGGGCAGGGAGCGGCTCCGGGCGAGGCCGGGCAGCTTGTCTACTGGCGGAACCTGTAGACGGCGGTCCGCGCAACGGGGCGAAACCGTTTGGCGAACATGCGTAGGGTGCAGAAAACCCATCAGGGTTGAGAGTGGACCGACGCGCAGAAGGGAGCCGAGGCGATGGACGAGCAGAAGGAAACCCTCCGGGTGGGCTCGGCCGTGCGGCGCCGCCGCCGGCAGCTGGAGCTCACACTCGCCGTGGTGGCCGAGCGCAGTGGTCTCTCGGTGCCCTTTCTGAGCCAGGTGGAGAACGAGCGGGCGCGGCCCAGCAGCCGTTCCCTGCAGCGTGTCGCCGACGCTCTCCTGACGACCGACGTCGAACTGCTCGCCGCGGCGGATCCCGCGTGCACGGTCGATCTGATGCGCGCCGAGCAGGGCGACGCCGAAAATCCCTCCCAGGCCTCCCCTGACGCCCGCGTACGCAATCTGGTGCGGGGTCACCACCAGCTGCACGCCATCGAGTTCACCGGCGACCACGACGAGGGACGCGAGTTCCAGCACCGCAACGACGAGTTGATGTACGTGGTGGGCGGCGCCGTCGAGGTCGAGGCGGAGGGCAGGGCGTACCGCCTCGGGCGCGGCGACAGTCTGTATCTGACGGGCGGGGTGCGGCACCGGTGGCGGGCGACCGTGCCGGACAGCCAGGTGCTCGTGGTGGCCGTCGGCGATCACGTCGACGCCGTGGACGACTCGCGGCGCTGAGTGATTCTGCGATGGCGGGGTTGCGGGCGGCGGGAGTGCGGGTCGTCTCGCTGGTGCCCTCGCTGACCGAGGCGGTGGCCGTCAGCGCGCCGGGAGCGCTGGTGGGCGCCACGGAATGGTGCAGCCATCCGGACGATCTCGACGACCTCGGCGTCGTCCGCGTCGGGGGCACGAAGAACCCCGACGTGGGCCGGATCATCGGCCTCGCCCCGGACCTGGTGATCGCCAACGAGGAGGAGAACCGCGAGCCCGACCTCGCCGCGCTGCGGGCGGCGGGGGTCGAGGTGCTCGTGACGGAGGTACGCGATCTGCCGGGCGCCTTCCGCGAGCTGGCCCGGGTGCTCGCCGCCTGCGGTGCGGGGCGGCCCGGCTGGCTGGACGAGGCCGAGCACGCGTGGGAGCAACTCCCCTCGCCGGACGTCCGGTTGAAGGCCGTGATCCCGATCTGGCGGCGCCCCTGGATGGTCCTGGGCCGCGACACGTTCGCCGGGGACCTGCTGCGCCGCCTCGGCGTCGACAACGTCTACGAGACACACCCGGAGCGCTACCCGCGCATCCCGGTCGGGGAACTGCGGGCCACGGGTGCGGACTTGACGGTGCTCCCCGACGAGCCCTACCGCTTCACCGCCGACGACGGCCCCGAGGAGTTCACCGCCCCCTCGGCACTCGTCAGCGGCCGCCACCTCACGTGGTACGGCCCGTCCCTCGCCGAGGCCCCGGCCGTACTCAGCGCGGCGCTGCGAGCAGCTTGCCGTTGAGTGTGCCGCGCAGGGTGTGGGTGAGCGCCACCGCCCAGGCCGTCACCAGGAAGGCGTACAGGGCGATCGCCAGCCAGTCGTAGACCGCGAGGCCGGTGTGTTTGCCCAGGCCCTCGGCGCCCGTGACGCAGGTGCCGACGGGGAACGTGAACGCCCACCAGGTCATAGCGAAGCCCATGCCCCTGCGCCGGGCCCGCAGCACCATCGCGGCCGCGAGCGCCAGCCACAGCAGCGCGAAGCCCATCACCGGGACGCCGTAGAGGACGGCGAAGACGGCGAAGCCCTGGTCGTACGGGGCGGGGACCACGCCTGTCGCGGCGGTGTCCGCGAACTTGTTCACGGCGGTCGTCGACTGGCCGAGCGGGCCGAGCACCAAGAACAGCGTCGGTGTGAGCGCGAGCGGGAAGGGGCCGCCGGTCAGCAGGCGGGCGAAGATCATCGGCAGCATCACCAGGGTGGCGAGCAGGCTCAGGCCGAACATCGCGAAGCAGGCGAAGAGCAGGGTCTGCTGGGCCTGGCCCGCGGGGAGGTGGGGGACCAGGAGCGGGCCGAGGGCGGCGGACACCATGGGCGCCACCACGGGAAGCAGCCAGACCGGAGATGCCTGGCCGGGCTCCGCGCGGTGCCTCACCACCATCAGGTAGGGGATCGCGACGGCCGCCGCGAGGCCGATGACCGTGCCGGCGGTGAAGAGAACGGTGTCGAGCGCGACCGCCGCGCTCGTGCCGATCCAGTCCTCGCCCACCAGGAGCGCGCCGCCGCCGACCGCGAGCAGGGCCATGGACAGGCAGCCGTAGAAGGGGGCGACGGCCGGGTCGAGGAGATGGGCGCGGGCCTGGTCGCGGTGGTGGATCCAGTGCAGGGTCCGGGCGGTGACGAGCGCGGCCAGCATGAGCAGGGAGAGCGCCCAGACCGCGGTGCAGGCGGTCCGCAGGCCCGGTATGCGGACCGGCAGGGTCGCGCCCGCGCTCGCGATGATCGCCGTGCCCATGACGGTGGCGTACCAGTTCGGGCCCATGTGGCGGGTGGCGAGGGTGAGGCTGAGGCGGGTGGAGGGTGCGGCGGTGGGTGCGGCGGTGTGCGGGGGTGCCTGCGGGTGGGCGACGGTGACCATGGGTCCACCGTCTCCACCGGGCGGGGCCCCCACCAGGAGTCATCTTCGTATGAGGGCATAACCTGCGCTTATGAGCGCGTCTTCTTCTGGTTCTTCCGGTTCCGCCGGTGTGTCTGATGCGTCCGGTACGCCGTCGGGGGTGCCGCTCGCGCACCGGGTGCCGGACCTCGGGGCGCTTGAGCTGCTGCTCGCCGTGGCGCGGCTCGGGAGTCTGGGGCGGGCCGCGAAGGAACTCGGCATCACCCAGCCCGCCGCGAGCAGCCGCGTCCGGTCCATGGAGCGGCAGCTCGGGGTCGCCCTCGTCGACCGTTCGCCGCGCGGTTCGCAGCTCACCGACGCGGGGGCGCTCGTCACGGACTGGGCGCGGCGGATCGTGGAAGCGGCGGAGGCGTTCGACGCGGGCGCGCAGGCGTTGCGGGACCGGCGGGACTCGCGGCTCAGGGTCGCGGCGAGCATGACGATCGCCGAGTATCTGCTGCCGGGCTGGCTGATCGCGCTGCGGTCGCAGCGGCCGGACACGGCGGTGTCGCTTACGGCGGGCAACTCCACCGCGGTCGCGGAGCGGCTGCTCGCGGGGGATGCGGACCTCGGCTTCGTGGAAGGTCTTGCGGTGCCGAGCGGGCTCGACGCGGCCGTCATCGCGCACGACAGGCTGATCGTCGTGACGGCGCCGGGGCATGCCTGGGCGCGGCGGCGGAAGCCACTGGGGGCGGGGGAGCTGGCGGCCACTCCGCTGATTCTCCGGGAGGAGGGTTCGGGGACGCGGCAGGTCCTTGACGCGGCTCTGGGCGGCCTCGCCCGTCCGCTGATCGAGCTGTCGTCCACCACGGCGGTGAAGGCGTCCGCCGTGAGCGGGGCGGGGCCCGCGGTGCTGAGTGAGCTTGCGGTGGGGGAGGAGTTGTCCGCGCGGCGTCTGGTGGGCATCCCTCTGGAGGGGGTTCAGCTGCGCCGTGCCCTCCGGGCGGTGTGGCCGACGGGCCATCGGCCTACCGGGCCTGCGCGGGACCTGCTGTCGCTTACTCGGGCGGGGTCTCTCTAGGGCCTGTCGTCAAACTCCCTCCCCCAGCCTCCGGCCGGGAGGTGCCCCCAGCCTCCGGCCGGGAGGTGCCCCCAGCCGCGCGCGGGGCTGTGCGCGCCCCGGGGTGAGGGGCGTCTGCCTCGCCTACGGCGAACTGCTTTCCCGCCCGTCTGATTTCGCCTGTCGGCGCGACGTGGGTTTTCCGCCTTCGGCGGGGTTTCCCACCCGCCCACCCGTTACCCCTGCGACGCTTCCCGCCGGAGGTGGATTCCCGATCCGGGGCAATCGGGCGGGTGGGCGGGGAGAGGTCCCTCCGGGGGGCCGGCGTGGCGGTGCCGAGTCGGCAGGGCTTCGGCTATCCCGCCGGTGGTGAATCGCCCCTGCGGGGTAACGGGCGGGTGGGTGGGAGAGGTTCTGCCGGAGGGGATGCTCGGCGGTGCGGGGGCCTGCGCGGAGACGCATACCCCCGGCCGGAGGGCGGAGCCCCACCCGCGGTACACGTAGCCCCCAGCCCCGGGCCGGAGGCCTACCGCCTCGCCGCGCGTACCAGCGCCGACATGACCCGGAGATCCTCCCCCATCTCCGGATGCCACTGAACGCCCAGGACCCAGCCCCCGGAGGGGAGTTCCAGCGCCTCCGGGGTGCCGTCCTCCGCGTGCGCCGACACGACGAGGCCACGGCCGAGGCGGTCCACCGCCTGGTGGTGGTAGGCGGGGACGGCCGACGCGGTCGGGGCGATGGACTCGTACAGCGTGCCCGGCACCGGCTTCACCTCGTGCGTCCCGAACACGCCCACCGTCTGCGCATGCCCCTCCATGTGCTGCACCAGCGTCCCGCCGAGCGCCACGTTCAGGAGCTGCATGCCCCGGCAGATGCCGAGCAGCGGCGTCCCGGACGCCAGTGCCGCCTCGATCAGCGCCAGTTCCCACGCGTCCCGCTCCCGCGCCGGAGGGCCCGTACGCTCCTCGCGCTCCGCGCCGTAACGGACCGGCTCGACATCGGGCCCGCCCGCGATGACCACGCCGTCCAGCCTGGCGACGACCTCAGCCGCGTACGAAGGATCGTCCGGCGGAAGCATCGCGGCCAGACCGCCCGCCGCCTGCACGAGGCGCGGGTAGCCGAGGGGGAGCAGCGCCGCCGGCAGCTCCCACACGCCCCAGCTCGTCTTCGCCTCCAGGTACGTGCTGACGCCGATCAGCGGTCGGCCGGTGGTCTCGCTCACCCTCGTCTCCCTCTCCCTCGTGTTCAGCCGCGACATGGTGTTCAGTCGCGACATGCTCAGTCGCGTTCCAGTTCCGCCTCCGCGGCGGCCAGCGCCGCGAACTCCTCCTCCGGTGCCTGCGCCACCAGATGCTTGCGGCTGTAGATGCCGAAGTACGCGACCGCCACCACGTATACCGCGAGCGCGATCAACGCCGCCGTCACGTCCACCAGGAAGGTGGCCACCAGTGCCGCGCAGGCCAGGACAAGCGCCACGGACGAGGTCAGCATGCCGCCCGGCGTGCGGTAGGGGCGCTCCAGGCCCGGCTCCCTGCGGCGCAGCACGATGTGCGACAGCGACATCAACGCGTACGAGATCGTCGCCCCGAACACCGCGACGTTCAGCATCCGTGCGCCGTCCCCGGTCGCCGCCGCCAGGCCGAAGCCGATCGCCCCGGGGACCAGGAGGCCCAGGTACGGAGCTTTGCGGCTGCTCGTGAGGGACAGGAAGCGCGGCAGGTAGCCCGCCCGCGACAGGGCGAACAGCTGGCGCGAGCCCGCGTAGATGAGGGAGAAGAACGACGCCACCAGGCCGGCCAGGCCCGCGTAGTTGACGATGCGGCTCAGCGCCGTCGCCTCACCGCCCGGCTGCAACGCCTCCACCAGCGGGTTGCCCGCGCCCTGGATCGCGTCCGCGCCGCGCGCCCCGGCCGACGCGAAGAACGTGAGCAGCGCGAGGACGATGAGGATGGCCATCGACCAGCGGATCGCGCGCGGCAGTGTGCGGGCGGGGTCCTTCGTCTCCTCGGCGGCGAGCGGGACACCCTCGACCCCGAGGAAGAACCACATGCCGAACGGGAACGCCGCCCAGATGCCCAACAGGCCCATCGGCAGCCAGGAGTTGGAGCCGAAGGCGTCCGTGTCCACCGCGATGTCGTTCAGCTTCGACGCGTCGAAGTCCATGAACGCGCCCACCGCGAAGACGAGCAGCGCCGCCACCGCGATGCCCGTGACGACGAAGCTGAAGCGCAGCGCCTCGCCCACGCCCCACAGGTGGATCCCGATGAAGATCACGAAGCATGCGAGATACACCGGCCAGCCCGAGGTTAGGCCGAAGAGGCCGAGCGACTCGACGTAGTCACCGATGAAGATGGAGATCGCGGCGGGCGCCAGAATGTACTCGATGAGGATCGCCGTGCCGGTGAGGAAGCCGCCCCACGGGCCGAGCGCCCGGCGCGCGAAGCCGTAGCCGCCGCCCGCGGTGGGCAGCACCGACGACAGTTCCGCCAGCGAGAACACCATGCACGCGTACATCACGCCCATGAGCGCCATGGCGATCCCGAGGCCGCCGAACCCGCCCTCGGCGAGGCCGAAGTTCCAGCCCGAGTAGTCGCCGGAGACGACGTAGGCGACGCCGAGCCCGGTGAGCAGCAGCCAGCCCGCGCTGCCGCGGCGCAGCGTTCTCCGTTCCAGGTAGTCGTCCGCCGGTTCGGCGGCCGAGCTCGTACTCGTCTTGGGGGACTCCACGGTCATGGCGCGACTCCTGGGGACGGCGACTCAATGGAACGGATCCATACCTTTGTCGTGCCGGGTACGAGAAAGCAAGACCCCTGCGTAACGCCGCCGTAAATACCTTCCGCGTCCCGCCCCTTATGTCAGGAACCCCTGCAACTTATGTCAGGAACCCCCGCAACAAGGCAGCCGTACCCGCGCAGTGCTCGCGCATCATCTCCCGCGCCCCATCCGCGTCGCCGTCGAGCACCGCCTCGACGAGGGCGGTGTGCTGGCGCTGCGAATGCTCCAGGTTGCGTACCAGAAGCGGAATGCAGTCCAGGAGGTCGTTGACGCTCGCGCGCACCGCCGCGTACTGCGCGGTGAGCGAGGGCGAGCCGCACAGCTCGGCCAGGGTCAGGTGCAGCAGGGTGTCCAGGCGGCGGTACTCGGAGAGGGGTGCCTCGTGGGTGCGGGCGAGCGCCGTGCGCAGCCGGTCCCGCTGCTCCCCGGTCAGGCCGTGCGCCGCGCAGAGCCCGGCCGCGCCCACCTCCAGGACCTCGCGGAACCGCAGCGCGTCCTCGACGTCGACGTCCGCCACGCGCCGCCGCAACTCGTCCTCGCCGGCCGCCTCGGGGCGTGGGCGCACGAACGTGCCGCCGTACCTGCCCCGCCGCGACTCGACCAGGCCCTGGTCCTGGAGCACCTTCAGGACCTCGCGCAGCGTCACCCGGCTGATGCCCAGGCGGTCGGCCAACTCCCGCTCCGACGGCAGGCGTTCGCCGCCGGGCACCAGGCCGAGGCGTACGACCTGGAGGATCTGCTCAAGGGCCTCCTCGAAGCCGTTGCCCGCCCGTACGGGACGCAGGACCGGCGTGAGCCGGTCGTCGCCGGGAGAAGCCGCCGCGTCGGCGTCCATGTGCGACATCTGGCCGTACCCCCTTCCCAATCAATGGTTCTCGGCAATACCTTATGGCTCTCGGCTGACCCAAGGAGGACTTTCCCGTGGCAGACCGCACACCCCCGCTCGGGATCGAGGAGCTGCGCGCTCTCGTCACGAGCGGCGAGATCGACACTGTCGTCCTGGCCTTCCCCGATATGCAAGGGCGGCTCCAGGGCAAGCGGTTCGCCGCCCGCTTCTTCCTCGACGACGTCCTGGAGCACGGCACGGAGGGCTGCAACTACCTCCTGGCCGTCGACGCGGAGATGAATACCGTCGAGGGCTACGCGATGTCCTCCTGGGACCGCGGCTACGGCGACTTCGCCATGCACCCCGACCTGAGCACCCTGCGCCGCGTCCCCTGGAACGACGGCACCGCGATGCTCATCGCCGACCTCGCATGGAACGACTCCTCGCCCGTCGTGGCCGCGCCCCGCCAGATCCTGCGCCGCCAGCTCGACCGGCTCGCCGAGCTGGGCTACACCGCCAACGTGGGCACGGAGCTCGAGTTCATCGTCTTCAAGGACACCTACGAGCAGGCCTGGGACGCGGGCTACAAGGCCCTGACCCCGGCGAACCAGTACAACATCGACTACTCCGTGCTCGGCACGGGACGCATCGAGCCCCTCCTGCGCCGCATCCGCAACGAGATGGCGGCCGCCGGGCTCGTCGTCGAGTCGGCCAAGGGCGAGTGCAATCCGGGCCAGCACGAGATCGTCTTCCGGTACGACGACGCCCTGGTCACCTGCGACCAGCACGCCATCTACAAGACCGGCGCCAAGGAGATCGCCTCCCAGGAGGGTGTCTCGCTCACCTTCATGGCCAAGTACAACGAGGCCGAGGGCAACTCCTGTCACATCCACCTCTCGCTGGCGGACGCGGACGGCACCAACGCCATGGCCGGTGACGGGCCCGGCGGCATGTCCGCCGTCATGCGGCACTTCCTTGCCGGGCAGCTCGCGGCGCTGAGGGAGTTCTCGCTCCTCTACGCGCCCAACATCAACTCGTACAAGCGGTTCCGGCCCGGCTCGTTCGCGCCGACCGCCGCCGCCTGGGGCTACGACAACCGCACCTGCGCCCTGCGCGTCGTCGGCCACGGCCGCTCGATGCGCTTCGAGAACCGGCTTCCGGGCGGCGACGTGAACCCGCACCTCGCGGTCGCCGGACTCGTGGCCGCCGGTCTGCACGGCATAGAGCAGAAGCTCGAACTGCCCGAGGAGTGCACGGGCAACGCCTACACCGGTGACTACGCACACGTCCCCACCACCCTGCGCGAGGCCGCCGAGCTCTGGGAGAACAGCGCCATCGCCAAGGCCGCCTTCGGCGACGAGGTGGTCGCGCACTACAGCAACATGGCCCGGGTCGAGCTGGACGCCTTCGACTCCGCGGTGACCGACTGGGAGCTCCGCCGCTCCTTCGAACGCATGTGAGGCACCCTTGCTCAAGGTACTGAATCCGGCGACGGAGGAATTGGTCGCGACCGTCCCCGCCGCCTCCGCGCAGGACGTCGACGCCGCTGTCGTACGCGCGGCACAAGCGCAGGCGAAGTGGGCCGCCGCGGCCCCCGCAGACCGGGCTCGGCTGCTGCGCCGCTTCGCGTCAGCGGTGGACGAACACATCGAAGAACTCGCCCAGTTGGAGGTCCGCGAAGCCGGTCACCTCATCGGCAACGCGCGCTGGGAGGCCGGCAACGTCCGCGACCTCCTCGACTTCGCGGCCGGGGGAGTGGAGCGCCTCAGCGGCCGGCAGATCCCCGTGCCAGGCGGCCTGAACGTCACGATCCTCGAACCCCTCGGGGTCGTCGGCGTCATCGCACCCTGGAACTTCCCGATGCCCATCGCCGCCTGGGGCACCGCCCCGGCCCTAGCGGCAGGCAACGCGGTCATCCTGAAGCCCGCCGAGACGACCCCGCTGACCGCACTGCGTCTTGCCGAACTCGCCCTGGAGGCGGGCCTGCCGGACGGTCTCTTCCAGGTACTGCCCGGCGCGGGCGACGTCGCGGGCAACGCCCTGGTCGAGCACCCCGGCGTAGCCAAGATCGTGTTCACCGGCTCCACGCGCGTGGGCAAGCAGATCATGGCCAAGTGCGCCGACCGCGTGAAGCGCCTGACGCTCGAACTCGGCGGCAAGAACCCGAACATCGTCTTCGCAGACGCCGACGTGGAGGCCGCCGCCCTCGCCGCCCCCATGGCGTACCTCGACAACTCCGGCCAGGATTGCTGCGCCCGTACCCGCATCCTCGTCCAGCGCTCGGTCTACGACCGCTTCCTGGAGCTCGTGCGGCCCGCGATCGAGTCGGTCGTCGTCGGCGACCCGTCCGACGAGAAGACCGAGATGGGCCCGCTGATCTCCAGGGCCCAGCTGGATCGCGTGCGCTCGTACGTGCCCTCGGGCGCCGGAATCCACGGCACGGCGCCCGAAGGCCCCGGCTTCTGGTTCCCGCCGACGCTGCTCACGGACGCCGACGCCGCGTCGCCGGTGGCGACGGAGGAGGTCTTCGGGCCCGTCGCCGTCGTCCTCCCCTTCGACGACGAGGCAGACGCCATCCGCCTCGCCAACGCCACCGAGTACGGACTGTCCGGGTCGATCTGGACGCGGGACGTCGGCAGGGCACTGCGGGTCTCCGGGGCCGTCCAGGCGGGGAACCTCTCCGTCAACTCGCACTCCAGCGTGCGCTATTGGACCCCGTTCGGGGGTTACAAGCAGTCCGGGCTCGGCCGTGAGCTCGGCCCGGACGCGCTCGCCGCCTTCACGGAAACCAAGAACGTCTTCATCAGCACGGAAAGCACGGAGGCCTGAGCCCTATGCCGGACCAGAATGCAACATCTCCTGGGGGTGCCCCCCAGACCCCCGGCTGCCGCCGCCTCGTCGGCCGCACCGCCGTCATCACCGGGGCGGGCAGCGGCATCGGCCTCGCCACCGCGCGCCGCCTCGCCTCCGAGGGCGCACACGTCGTCTGCGGCGACATCGACGAGAGCGCGGGCAAGGCCGCCGCCGACGAGGTGGGCGGGATCTTCGTCAAGGTCGACGTCACCGACGCCGACCAGGTCGACGCGCTCTTCAAGACGGCGTACGACACCTACGGCTCGGTCGACATCGCCTTCAACAACGCGGGCATCTCGCCGCCCGACGACGACTCCATCCTGGACACGGGCCTTGAGGCCTGGAAGCGCGTCCAGGAGGTCAACCTCACCTCCGTCTACCTGTGCTGCAAGGCCGCCATCCCCTACATGCGGCGCCAGGGCAAGGGCTCGATCATCAACACCGCGTCGTTCGTGGCCCGCATGGGCGCCGCGACCTCGCAGATCTCGTACACCGCGTCCAAGGGCGGCGTCCTCGCGATGTCCCGCGAGCTGGGCGTCCAGTTCGCCCGCGAAGGCATCCGGGTGAACGCGCTCTGCCCGGGGCCGGTCAACACCCCGCTCCTCCAGGAGCTCTTCGCCAAGGACCCGGAGCGTGCCGCCCGCCGCCTCGTCCACATCCCCGTGGGCCGCTTCGCCGAGGCCGACGAGCTCGCCGCCGCCGTGGCGTTCCTCGCCAGCGACGACTCCTCCTTCGTGAACGCCACCGACTTCCTCGTCGACGGCGGCATCTCGGGCGCGTACGTCACGCCCATGTAGTTCATCCTCCGGCAACCACCCCGTCAGCCGGGCGTCGCACGACGCCCGGCTGACCTGCGTAGACAGGGGAGTGTGTTCGTGAACTTCAAGCGCCGCGCCGTCGCGGCAGCAGCAGTGTTCGCCGTCGCCGGAGCCGGTCTCGTCACCGTCCAGGCCACCGCGGAAGCCACCCAGCCCGCGCGGTCCCGCGCGAAGGACTGCCCCTCGCTCACCGTCACCAAGGGCTGGTACGGCGACAACAAGGCCGCACTCCAGAAAATGATCGACACATACGGGCGCTGCGGCGACGGCGGACACAAGGGCAAGGCCGAGCCCGTCGCCGTCTTCGACTGGGACAACACCGTCATCAAGAACGACGTCGGCGACGCCACCATGTTCTGGCTCCTGCGCAACAGCAAGATACGTACGCCGCAGCACGGCGACTGGCACACCACCAGCCGCTACCTCACCGACCCCGCGGCCAAGGCCCTCGCCAAGGCCTGCCCCGCCACCGGCACCACCCTGCCCACCCGCCGCGACACGGACTGCGCCGACGAGATCGCCGCCGTCTACAGCGAGGGCACCACCACCGGCGGCGACACGGCCTTCGCCGGCTTCGACCGCCGCCGCATGGAGCCCCAGTACGCCTGGCTCGCCCAGCTCACCCGCGGCTGGACCGCCCGCCAGGTCAAGGACTTCGCCGGCGCGGCCCGCAGGGAGAACCTCGCCGCGCCCGTCGGCACCGAACAGCAGGTCGGCACCGGCAAGTTCACCGGCTGGGTGCGCTACTACGACCAGCAGCGCGACCTGATCCGTACGCTCAAGAAGGCCGGATTCGACGTCTACGTGGTCTCCGCGTCGCCCGAGCCGGTCGCCGAGGTGTGGGCGAAGAGCGCCGGTGTCGACGCCCGGCACACCATCGGCATCCGCAACACCACCGCCCGCGGGAAGCTGACGGCACATCTGTCGGGCTGCGGCACGGTCAAGGACGGCGACGACTCGATGATCACGTACATCGACGGCAAGCGCTGCTGGATCAACCAGGAGATCTACGGAGTCCGGGGCGCGGCGGCCGAGAAGGTGCAACCGGCGTCCGAGCGCCAGGTGTTCGCGGCGGGCGACTCCGACACCGACATCTCCTTCCTGCGCGACGCCACGGCCCTGCGCCTGGTCCTGAACCGCAACAAGAACGAGCTGATGTGCCGCGCCTACGACAACGGCGACCGGCGCTGGCTGGTGAACCCCATGTTCATCGAGCCCAAGGGCAAGCTCGCGAAGCCCTACCCGTGCGCCACCACCGGCTACACCGAACGGGACGGCAAGGAGGGCCCGGTGCGCCGCGCCGACGGGTCCGTCATCCCCGACCAGAAGGACACGGTGCACGGACCCTGACCGGGCCGACGGGATTGATGTACGGTCCATGCGCATGCGTAACAGACATGCCTTGGCGTTGACGCTGGCCACGGCCGCCACCCTGGTGGCCGCGCCGGCGTCGCTCCCCGCGGCCGCCGCCACGCCCGCGAAATCCACCGCTGCGAAGGCCCATTGCCCGCAGCTGTCCAAGAAGCTGACCTGGTACGGCGACAACCGGGACAGGCTCCAGCAGATGATCGACGAGCGCGGACGCTGCGGCTCCCACCGGGGGCACGACGAGAAGCGTCCCGTCGCCGCCTTCGACTGGGACAACACCGTCGTCAAGAACGACATCACCGACGCGACGATCGCCTGGTCCCTGCACCACGACAAGATCCTGCGCCCCGCGAGCTGGAAGTCGACCAGCAAGTGGATGACGGACGCCGCCGACAAGGCGCTCACCAAGGCCTGCGGCACGAAGGTGCCGGTCGGCAAGCCGCTGCCGACCTCGAAGAACACGGCCTGCGCCGACGAGATCTTCGAGGTGCGCGAGGACGGCAAGACGATGAGCGGCGCCGCCGCCTTCGCGGGGGAGTGGGACCACCGGCACACCGTCCCGCAGTACGCCTGGGTGCCCCAGCTCTTCGCCGGACACACCGTGCCCGAACTGGAGTCGTACGCGGCCAAGGCCCGCAAGCAGGTCCTCGCGGCCCCCGTCGGCGCCACCCAGAAGGTCGGCACGCACGAGATCCCCGGCTACGCCCGCTACTACGAGCAGCAGCGCGACCTCATCCGCACGCTCAAGAAGGCCGGGTTCGACGTCTACATCGTCTCGGCGGGCTCGGAGCCGGTGACGGAGGTGTGGTCCAAGGGCGTCGGCATCGACCGCAAGCACACCATCGCCATCCGCTCGGTCCTCGACCGCAAGGGCCGGATCACCACCTGGAACCAGGGCTGCGGCGATGTACCGGTCAACAAGGGCGAGGCCATCCCGTACATCGACGGCAAGCGCTGCTGGATCAACCAGGAGATCTACGGCGTCAAGGGCAAGTCGGCCTGGGACAAGCAGGACCCCTCCCACCGCATCGCCCTGGGCGGCGGTGACGCCGACACGGACGTGACGTTCGTCGGCGACGCGACGGGCGCGCACCTCGTCCTGAACCGCAACAAGAACGAGATCATGTGCCGTGCGTACGACGACGCGGACGGCCGCTGGGTCGTGAACCCCATGTTCATCGAGCCCCTGAAGCAGAAGCCGGACCTCTACCCGTGCTCGACGTCGGCGAACAACGAACCTGACGGCAGCAAGGGACCGATCCTGCGCGAGGACGGTTCGGTGGTGCCTGATCAGGCGGACGCTGTGTTCTGACCGTTCCGACCGTTCCGACCGTTCCGACTGTCCTGATCTTCACGGCACGTCCTAGAGTGCCGGGATGAGCATGACGCCTCCTCCCGGCTGGTACGCGGACCCGTCGGCGCCGCACGTGGAGCGCTGGTGGGACGGATCCGCGTGGACCGAGCACCGGCGTGCGCCCGAACCCCCGCAGACGGGGCAGGCGCAGCCGGGGTTCGGCCCGCCGCAGGCCCAGCCCCTGGCGCAGCCCTTAGCGCAGACCCGGGTGCAGCCGCTGCCGGGGGCTTCCAAAAGCGGCGGGCGGGCCAAGGCGGTGGCGCTGACCACCGCCGGGGTCGTCCTGGTCGCGTCGATCGTCACGGGCGTGGTGCTCCTGGGCAAGGACGACGGGGATCCGCAGAGCGGTCCGATCGCGCCGACCACTTCGGAGCCGGAGGACTCTCCGTCGCCGACCTCGCCGACGCCCACCACATCGGCGCCCGACCCCGACCCCTCCACCCTCGTCGACCAGCTCAACGGCATCACCATCCCCGTCCCCGAGGGCTGGGAGAAGGCCGACAGCACGGTCGGCGGCGATCCGACCGTCCGCACCCCCGACATCTACGACTGTCCCGGCGAGGGCAGCCTCTGCCGCCACGGCACGGTCTACTCGCGCACATCGACGGCGACCGACGAACGATCGGCCGAGGCCCTCGCCAAGAGCGACATCAAGGACGCGGCGGACCGGGCGTACGAGGAGGACCGGGTCGGCCAGCAGCCCTTCGGCGGCATCAAACGCCACGAGACGGTCAAACAGGGAACCGTGGCGGTCGCGGGCCGCTCCGGCTACTTGGTGCGCTGGCGCGTCCACACGGAGAAGGGCGAGGGCGGATACGTCCAGTCCCTCGCCTTCCCCTCCAGCGTCGGGTCCGAGGCGCCGGTCATCATCCGCTTCGCCATCGACGCCGCCGACGGGGCACCGCCGCTCTCCGACATGGAGAAGATCACCGAGGGGATCCGCGCCGTCGGGGACAGCGACACGGGCGGCGGCGTGGGCAACAGCGTGGGCGCGACGCCCTGAATCTCCTGGCGCCCTGACGGCACCTCAGAGGAAGGTGTGACCCTCTCCTCTGTACGTCGGCACGGTCGCCGTCACGCGGTCGCCCTCGACGAGGTGGAGCGCGTCGAACCGCTCGCACAGCTCACCCGCCTTCGCGTGCCGGAACCACACCTTGTCGCCGATCAGCAGATCGTCGGCGGGCGAGCCGAGCAGCGGGGTCTGCACCTCGCCCGCGCCTTCCTGCGGGTCGTAGCGCAGCCCCTCCGGGAGGTACGGCACCGGGGAGCGGTCGGGGCCCGCGGCACCCGACGCGGGGTAGCCGCCGCCGAGCACGGTCACCGTGCCGACGCCGGGGCGGCGCACGACGGGCTGGGCGAACAGCGCGGCCGGACGTCCGCTGAAGGACGTGTAGTTGTCGAAGAGGCGCGGTACGTACAGGCCCGACCCGGCGGCGATCTCGGTCACCGCCCGCTCGGCCGCCGTGTGCTGCACGCTGCCCGTGCCGCCGCCGTTGACGAACTCCAGGTCCGGCGCGACCGCCCGTACCGCGCGAATGGTCTCGGCCCTGCGCGCGGCAAGCTCCTTGCGGGCGGCGGCCTGCATCAGCCGGATCGCCCGCGAGCGCGCGGGACGCCCTGCGACCGCGTCACCGACTCCCGCCACATGACCTTCGTACGCCATCACGCCCACGAGCCGGAACCCCGGCCGCCGGGCCACGGCGCGGGCGAGTGCGGCGACTTGGGCGGGGGAGTGCAGGGGGGAACGCAGCGCCCCGATCCGCACCCGCCCTCCGAGAACCTTGAGGGCGGTGTCCAACTCCAGGCACACCCGCACCTCCTCGCGCCCGCCGTCCCTGGCCTCGTCGATGAGCCGAAGCTGCGCCGGGTCGTCGATCATGACGGTCACCGATGACGCGAGCTTCGGGTCGGCGGTCAGCTCGGCGAAGGCGGCGCGGTCCGCCGAGGGATAGGCGAGCAGGACATCCTCGAACCCGGAGCGCGCGAGCCACAGGGACTCGGCGAGCGTGAAGGACATGATCCCGGCGAAGCCGTCGCGGGCCAGGACGCGTTCGAGCAGCGCCCGGCAGCGCACGGACTTGCTCGCGACCCGGATCGGCTTGCCTCCGGCCCGCCGCACGAGGTCGTCGGCATTGGCGTCGAATGCCTCCAGATCGACGATCGCGACGGGGGCGTCGAGGTGTGCGGTGGCCCGGTCGTAGCGGGCCCGGTCTGCGGCACGGGAGGTCATGGGCGAAGCCTGCCAGACGGGATTACCCGAGGGTAGGGGGATGATCCGGGCAGATCGCCCGAGGCCGCGACCTTGTTCCCGCGGGACCGGAATCTGCCTTTAGAGTTACGCGCAGAAGAGCGAGGAAACGGGGGGTGCATGAGCACGGAAGCGCGACAGGCTCCCGTCCCGCCACGCCCCACGACTCCCCCTCCCCCACCAACCCCTCCCGCCGCTCCCGCACACTTCCCGGACACGCACCCACCGGAACAGCCGCCCCCGGACGGCCGGAAAGCGGAGCGTCCCGCACCCGTCGAGCCGCCTCCTGCTGCGTCGGCACGTTTCCCGGACATGCGCCCGCCGGAGCAGCCGTCCCCGGACGACCGGAACGCGGAGCGTCTCACGCTCCCCGAGGCCCCTCCTTTCGCGTCCGCGCGCATTCCGGACATGCGTGCGCCGGACTTGTCCTCGGCGGAGGACGGCCGAGGGGACACGCTTCCCGCGTCCGCGCCGGTCCCGGAGATGCGGGCGTCGGACTCGTCTCCCGCGGATGACCGGAACGCCGAGCGTCCCGCGCCCGCCGAGCCACCTCCTGCCGCGTCGGCATGTTTCCCCGACATGCGTCTGCCGGAGCAGTCGTCCGCGGACGACCGGAATGCGGAGCGTCCTACGCTCCCCGAGGCCCCTCCTGTCGCGTCCGCGCGCTTTCCGGACACGGGTTCGGCCGGCTCGTCCTCCGAGGACGACCGGAACGTCCAGCGTCCCGTACCCGCCGAGCCGCCTCCCGTCGCGTCCGCGCGCATCCCCGACACGCGTCCGCCGGACTCGTCGGCTCCGAGTGACGGGGACGGCGAGCAGTCCGTGTCGGCGGCCGGGACCGGCGAAGGTGATCCGGAGTCCCTTCTCGGGGATCTGCTCGCGCCCTTCGACCGGGTGCGGAAGCCGAGGGCCGTGGTGTCGTCGGATGCCGCCGGGGCGGGGGAGTCGCCGCCCCCGCCGCCCGCGTCCGCGCGCTTTCCCGATGCGCCGCCGCCGTCAGCGATGACACGCACCGGCCCCGCCCCGGAACCCGTCCTGCCTCCGCCGCTTCCTTCCGCCCCGCCGCGCCTCGGTGACGAGCAGCGCACCCCGGACTATCCGCTCCGGCCCCCGATGCCCCCCGTGCCGCAGTCGGAGCCGGGGGCGGCTGACATATCCGGGCGTTCCGCGTCCGCGGAGGCCGCCGCGCCCGAGTCCATATCCGCACCCGCCCCGTCCCGCCGGACAACCGCCGCCCGCCGCGCGGTGGGTGCCGTCGACCTGACGCCCGGTCCGGGTGCCGGGCGTCCCTTTGTGTCGTTCGCCCGGCCCGCGATGTACGACGACAGCACAACCCGGCTGCGGCCCGTCCGCACCTGGGTGCAGCCCCGCGTGACCGCGGCCGCCGCCTGCGTCGTGCTCGGTCTCGGGCTCATCGGGGGCGCGGCCACCGGGAGTTGGCTGACCGGGGGTGAGGAGGGGACGGGCGTCGAGCAGAACGCGTACGCCGTCGCGGGCGAGCTCTGGCACAGCGTGCCCGTCGACCAGCTCTTCCCGGCCACCATCAAGGGAGAGGGCGCGGGCCCCGGCGGAGCCGACCGCACCTGGACCCGGATCGCCGTGGCCCCCGACAGCACCTGCAAGAACGCCTTCGACCCGCTCCTGCGCAAGGCACTGGCCTCCGCGGGCTGCCTCCGCCTGCTGCGCGCCACGTACACGGACGCGACCCACAGCCATGTCACCACCGTGGGCCTGCTGTTCACCAAGGCCGACGCCGACGCGATGCGCTCCCTGCGCACCCGCTTCACGGAGGAGGGCCTCGACCGGCGCCCCGACCTGATGCCGCGGCCGTACGCGGCCAAGGGCACCCCGGCCGCGGACTTCGGCGACGCCCAACGCGCCTCCTGGACCGTGTCGCTGCTCCCGGACGCCCCCGTCGTAGCCTTCGCCGTCTCCGGCTTCGCCGACGGCCGTACGGTCACCGAACCCGAGCCCGCCGAAGAGGCCATGAAGACGTCCGCCACCTCCGCCCCCGCCCAGGCGGGCCTCGGCCACGAGGCGCAGGGCATCGCCGACCGCGTCGAGCGGCGCCTGCGCAAGACCATCGAGGCGACGGAGAAGTCCTCATGAGAATCCGCCGGTCGGCAGTCGCCGCGCTCGCCGCGGCGGTGGCACTCGTGCCCACCGCCGCGCACGCCGACGACGGCATACGCGCCCAGCAGTGGGCCCTCGACGCCATGCACACCGACCGGGCCTGGCAGACCACCAAGGGCAAGGGCATCACCGTCGCCGTCCTGGACACCGGCATAGACCGCGACCACCCCGACCTGGCGGGCAGCGTCCTCGAAGGCAAGGACATGGTCGGCTTCGGGGCGAAGAAGGGCGACCGCTCCTGGGCCCGGCACGGCACCGCCATGGCCGGCATCATCGCGGGCCACGGACACGGCGCGGGCAACGGCGACGGCGTGCTCGGCATCGCCCCGCAGGCGAAGATCCTGCCGATCCGCGTGATCCTGGAGGACGGCGACCCGCACCGCTCCAAGGCCCGCAACACCCGGGGCAACGCCCTTGCCGACGGCATCCGCTGGGCCACCGACCACGGCGCCGACGTCATCAACCTCTCCCTGGGCGACGACTCCAAGTCCGCCCACCCCGAACCCGCCGAGGACGCCGCCGTCCAGTACGCCCTGAAGAAGGGCGCCGTGGTCGTCGCGTCCGCGGGCAACGGCGGGGAGCGCGGCGACCACATCTCGTACCCGGCGGCCTACCCCGGAGTCATCGCCGCCACCGCCGTCGACCAGGACGGCGACCGCGCCTCCTTCTCCACCCGCCGCTGGTACGCCACCGTCAGTGCCCCCGGCAAGAAGATCGTCATCGCGGATCCCGACCGCGAGTACTACGAAGGCTGGGGCACCAGCGCCGCCTCGGCGTTCGTCTCGGGCGCCGTCGCCCTGATCCGCGCCGCCCACCCCGGCCTGACCCCGGCCCAGATCAAACAGCTCCTGGAGGACACCGCCCGTGATGTCCCCAGCGGAGGCCGCGACGACGCCCACGGCTTCGGCTTCATCGACCCGGCCGCCGCGATCGCCGAGGGCGGCAAGAAGAAGCCGGAGGGACTGAGCTCCGCGGCGTACGGCAAGAAGTACTTCGGCCAGGGGCCGGCCACGGAGCAGGGCGACGGCGGACCCGCGGGCTGGGTGGGCCCGGTGGCGGGCGGCATCGGCGTGGCGCTCCTGGCAGCGGCGGTCTACCTCTGGCGCGGCCGCCGCGGAGCCCGCCCCGGCACCGCCCGGCAGTGACCGCACCGCGCCCGACGCAGGCGTGAGCCCGGTCGATAGGGTCGGGACCGTGGCGAACAAGAACATCCCGGACCCCGGCTTCTCCGACGACGACGGGTCCGCCGACCCCCGGCTCACCGCGGCCCTGACCGCGTGGTCCGCGGACCGCACGGCCCATGGCCCCGTCCTGGAGGCACTCACCGGCGCCCGGCTCCTCGTCCCCGTGGTCGCCGTCCTTGGCGAGGTGGAAGAGGACGAGAACGGGCTGCGCCGCGAGAAGACCAGCGACATGGCGGTCCCCACCCTCAAGGCGGGCGACCGCAAGGCACTGCCCGCGTTCACCTCGACCGAGGCCCTCGCCCTGTGGGACCCGGAGGCCAGGCCGGTCGCCGTCCCCCTGCACCAGGCGCTCCAGGCCGCGGCGCACGAGCAGGCCGACACGATCGTGCTCGACCTCGCGGGACCCGTCCCGTACGAGATCAACCGGCCCGCCCTGATCGCCCTCTCCGAAGGCCGCCGCACCAGGGACCCGCTCGCCGACCCGGCCGTCACGGCCGCCGTGCGCACGGCCGTCGCCGCCGACCCGGCCGTCCTGCGCGCCTACCTCGGCGCGGGCACCGCCGACGGCACCCTCGCGCTGGTCATCGACCCCGCGGCGGACCCCGCCGAAGCCGCCCGGCGCGTCGCGGGGCTCATCGCGGCCGACGAAACACTGAGGGCCCGCCTGGTGAGCGGCCTCGACCTGGCACTCCTGCCGGCCGGGGCGACGCCACCGGGCGAGCCCTTCTACGTACGTCCGTGAGTCCGCGTACGCACACGGATCACGTACCCGCGTCGGACCCTCAGCCGAAGACCGGGCCCGTGTACTTCTCGCCCGGGCCCTGACCCGGCTCGTCCGGCACCTCGGACGCCTCGCGGAAGGCCAGCTGCAGCGACTTCAGGCCGTCGCGCAGCGGGGCCGCGTGGAACGAGGAGATCTCCGTGGCGCTGGCGTCCATCAGGCCGGCGAGCGAGTGGATCAGCTTGCGGGCCTCGTCCAGGTCCTTGTGGGTCTCGCCGCCCTCGGCGAGGCCCAGGTTCACGGCCGCGGCGCTCATCAGGTGGACGGCGACCGTGGTGATCACCTCGACCGCAGGGACGTCCGCGATGTCACGGGTCAGGGTGTCGAAGTCGGGGGAGTCGCCGGTGGCGGACTCGGGGGTGGGGGTCGCGTCGCTCATGTCCCACACGATAAGCGGAGCCCCGTACGGCGTGAGCCGCGGGAGCCCGTGACGCGGGCCGCGGGGAGTCCGTGCGCACGCCGGTTAGCCGCACCCCCGCGGAGCTGCTAACCTTGTGTAACGACCGGCCGGATACTCGCGTGCCAACGCAAGGAACCCGGCCCACAAGTGGAGGCTCCGCTTCCCACCTAGTCGCTCCCCGAGCGGCGGGTCACCGGTCAGGCGGCCGCAGTCCCCGAGACTACGGCAGGCCCGATATTGCGCCCCGCGATCACCGCGGAGGTGCTCCGGTAGTAATGGAGCCCCTTCCTGTGATCGGTAGGGGCATTTTTTATGCGCCCGCTCGGTTGGTCTCTATAACAGACGTAACGCGGCTGTCCGCCAGACCGCCGCGTGGTGCTACCGAGGAGGATCCATCAGCGCCGAGCCCCGCATCAACGACCGGATTCGCGTTCCCGAGGTGCGACTTGTCGGTCCCAGCGGCGAGCAGGTCGGGATTGTTCCGCTTGCCAAGGCCCTGGAGCTCGCACAGGAGTACGACCTCGACCTGGTCGAGGTGGCGGCGACCGCCCGTCCGCCCGTGTGCAAGCTCATGGACTACGGGAAGTTCAAGTACGAGTCGGCCATGAAGGCCCGTGAGGCGCGCAAGAACCAGGCGCACACGGTCATCAAGGAGATGAAGCTCCGGCCGAAGATCGACCCGCACGACTATGACACCAAGAAGGGTCACGTCGTCCGGTTCCTCAAGCAGGGCGACAAGGTCAAGATCACGATCATGTTCCGTGGTCGCGAGCAGTCCCGGCCGGAGCTCGGCTACCGACTGCTGCAGCGCCTCGCGAACGACGTCGAAGAGCTTGGGTTCATCGAGTCGAACCCGAAGCAGGACGGCCGAAACATGATCATGGTCCTCGGTCCGCACAAGAAGAAGACCGAAGCCATGGCCGAGGCCCGCGAGGCCCAGGCCGCCCGTAAGGCCGAGCGACAGGGTCGTGGGGACGAATCCGCCGAGGAGGCGCCCGCAGAGGCCGCCGCCCCGGTCGAGGCGCCCGCCGAGGAGCCCGCAGAGGCCTGATCCGGGACGCGCCTCCCACGCGCGGTCTGGATGACAACCGATAGATCTGACGCTCCCTGCCCTCGGTTCGCAGGAACCGGAAACGGCAGGGAGTGCCAATGACGAGGAGAGAACGGCGCTATGCCGAAGAACAAGACGCACAGCGGTGCCAGCAAGCGCTTCAAGATCACCGGCTCCGGCAAGGTGCTCCGTGAGCGCGCCGGCAAGCGCCACCTGCTCGAGCACAAGTCGTCCCGTCTGACGCGTCGCCTCAGCGGCAACGCCGAGATGGCCCCGGGCGACGCCAAGAAGATCAAGAAGCTTCTCGGCAAGTGAGTCCGGGCGCACACCGCGCCTGAACTCTGACCGGGACCCAATCGATACCGGGTCGTGTGAGTCCAACCACGGCCCCGCTACAAGGAGTTAACAAGTGGCACGCGTCAAGCGGGCAGTCAACGCCCACAAGAAGCGTCGGGCGATCCTCGAAGCCGCCAGCGGCTACCGCGGCCAGCGCTCGCGTCTGTACCGCAAGGCCAAGGAGCAGGTCACCCACTCCCTGGTCTACAACTACAACGACCGCAAGAAGCGCAAGGGCGACTTCCGTCAGCTGTGGATCCAGCGCATCAACGCCGCTGCCCGCGCCAACGGCATCACCTACAACCGCTTCATCCAGGGTCTGAAGGCCGCCAACATCGAGGTGGACCGCAAGATCCTCGCGGAGCTCGCCGTCAACGACGCCAACGCTTTCGCGGCGCTGGTCGAGGTTGCGCAGAAGGCTCTGCCCTCTGACGTCAACGCCCCGAAGGCCGCCTGAGCCTTGCGTTGAGCTGCACCTGATCGGACCCGCAAGCCTGTGGCTTGCGGGTCCGATTCTGTTCGGGCTCTCGTCTGCCCTCTTCTGTCTTCTGCCGTCCGCGGGTCTTTTGTGGCTGGTCGCGCAGTTCCCCGCGCCCCTTCCAGGGGCGCTGCACCCAAGGTGAGTATTGATGGTTGCCGCTCCCGAGTTGATCTCTCCCAAGTCGTCCCGCGTCAGTGCCGCACGGCGGCTGGGGAAGCGGAATTTCCGGGGGAAGGAGCAGCTGTTTCTGGCCGAGGGGCCGCAGGCCGTGCGGGAGGCCGCCGCGTACGTCGGCAGGGGGGACACGCTCGTCGAGCTGTTCGCCACCGTCGAGGCCGCCGAGCGCTACGCGGACATCGTGGGTGAGGCCAGGGCCGCCGGGGCGAGGGTGCATCTGGCGGACGAGGACGTCATCGCCGACATCTCGACGACCGTGACGCCCCAGGGGCTCGTCGGCGTCTGCCGGTTCCTCGACACCCCCTTCGACAGCATCCTGGCCGCCAAGCCCAGGCTGGTCGCCGTGCTCGCACACGTCCGCGACCCCGGGAACGCAGGCACCGTGCTGCGGTGCGCCGACGCGGCGGGGGCGGACGCCGTCGTCCTCACGGACGCGTCCGTGGATCTCTACAACCCCAAGTGCGTGCGCGCTTCGGTCGGCTCGCTGTTCCATCTGCCCGTCGCCGTCGGCGTACCCGTCGAGCGGGCCGTCCAGGGGCTCAAGGACGCGGGCGTACGCATTCTGGCGGCCGACGGGTCAGGCGAGGACGACCTCGACGACGAGCTGGACAAGGGCACCATGGGCACCCCCTCCGCCTGGGTCTTCGGCAACGAGGCCTGGGGGCTCCCGGAGGAGACCCGCGCACTCGCGGACGCGGTGGTGCGCGTTCCGATCCACGGCAGAGCCGAAAGCCTCAACCTCGCGACGGCGGCGGCCGTGTGCCTCTATGCGTCCGCCCGTGCACAGCGTGCGGCTGGAGGGTGCCGTTCCGTCACGCCCAGCTAGTAGTGTGACGGGCTCGGAGGCCTCCTGCGCCGGTCCGAGAGGTGGGGTACGGGGAATGAGCATCGGCACGAGCAGATCACCGGGAGTACGGGGCGTCCCGTCCACTCGCGCGGACCATGGCGCCCTCGGTGACCTCGGCGGGCTCGGCCTCGACCCGGACGACCTGCCCGACGGCCTCGTCGTCGCGGACGAGACCGGGTACGTGATCTGCTTCAACTCCGCGGCCGAGCGCATCACCGCGGTCCCCGCCGCCGAAGCGCTCGGCACCCCGCTGGACCAGGCGCTCCCTTTAGAAGACCTCGAAGGCCGCCGCTGGTGGCGCCTGACCGACCCGTACGGCGGCCTGGCCACCCGCTTCGCCCAGCCCGAGCGGAATCTGCTGCTCCCCGGCGGGCGTGAGGTCCTCGTCTCCGCGCGCTATGTGCGCACCGTGCCCACCGGCCCCGTCCGCCGCGTCGTCGTCTCCATCCGCGACACCGAGGCCCGCCGCCGCACCGAGCGCAGCCACGCCGAGCTGATCGCCACCGTCGCCCACGAGCTCCGCTCGCCCCTCACCTCCGTGAAGGGCTTCACGGCGACGCTGCTCGCCAAGTGGGAGCGCTTCACCGACGACCAGAAGAAACTGATGCTGGAGACGGTGGACGCCGACGCCGATCGCGTCACGCGGCTGATCGCCGAGCTCCTCGACATCTCCCGCATCGACTCCGGACGGCTCGAACTGCGCCGTCAGCCCGTCGACATCGGCGCCGCCGTCGGCCGCCACATCCAGGCCCATGTCGCCTCCGGCCAGGACGCGGACCGCTTCCTCGTACGGATCGAGCAGCCGATGCCCGATCTCTGGGCCGACCCCGACAAGATCGACCAGGTGCTCAGCAACCTGCTGGAAAATGCCGTGCGGCACGGCGAAGGAACCGTCACCATTGACGTGGCGCCCTCGGCGTCCCCGCGCGAGCGGGGCGGGGCCGAGACGGCCGTGACCGTGAGCGACGAGGGAGCCGGCATTCCGGAGGAATCGATGGGCCGTGTCTTCACCCGCTTCTGGCGGGGCAGCAAGCGCGGCGGGACGGGACTCGGCTTGTACATCGTGAAGGGCATCGTGGAGGCGCACGGCGGGACGATCGTCGTCGGCCGCGCGCCGGGTGGCGGCGCCCAGTTCCGATTTACGTTGCCCGTGGGCACTCCGGCGTATCTTCTCTGATCTTGCTGGTCTTCTCTGATCAGCGCTGATCACTCATGATCCGCCCGAGCGCGGCCCGCGGGCTCATTCACCTGCGCCACCCCCGTTAGACTCGATCCTTGGCACGTTTGCGTCCCCCTATGTGGACGATTCGTCTCCGAGTCGTAGACGGGGACCATCACCAGCCAACCGGAAGCACGGGAAGAGATGTCGGCACCGAACAAGTCGTACGACCCTGTTGAGGTCGAGGCACTGAAACCTGAAGAGATCGAGCGCATGCGGGACGAGGCGCTCGCCGCCTTCGCCGCCGCCGGCGACCTCGAACAGCTCCAGGAGGCCAAGGTCGCGCACACCGGCGGCACCTCGCCGCTGGCGCTCGCCAACCGCGAGATCGGCGCACTGCCCCCGCAGGCAAAGGCCGAGGCCGGCAAGCGCGTCGGCATGGCGCGCGGCGCGGTCAGCAAGGCGCTCGCCGCCCGGCAGAGCGAGCTCGAGGCCGAGCGCGACGCCCGGGTGCTCGTCGAGGAGGCAGTGGACGTCACGCTGCCCTACGACCGCGTACCGGCCGGTGCCCGGCACCCGCTGACCACGTTCATGGAGCGCGTCGCGGACGTCTTCGTCGCCATGGGCTACGAGATCGCGGAGGGCCCCGAGGTCGAGGCGGAGTGGTTCAACTTCGACGCCCTGAACTTCACCCCGGACCACCCGGCCCGGCAGATGCAGGACACGTTCTTCGTCCAGGGACCGAAGGGTACGGACGGGGACGAGTCCGGTGTCGTGCTGCGCACCCACACCTCCCCGGTGCAGGCCCGCGCGATGCTCGACCGCGAGCCGCCCGTCTACATCGTCTGCCCCGGTCGTGTGTACCGCACGGACGAGCTGGACGCGACGCACACCCCGGTCTTCCACCAGATCGAGCTGCTCGCCGTGGACGAGGGCCTGACCATGGCCGACCTCAAGGGCACCCTGGACCACATGGTCCAGTCGCTCTTCGGCGCGGACATGAAGACGCGGCTGCGTCCGAACTACTTCCCGTTCACCGAGCCGTCCGCCGAGATGGACATGGTCTGCTACGTCTGCCGCGGCGAGTCCGTGGGCAACCCCGACCGCCCCTGCCGCACCTGCGGCAGCGAGGGCTGGATCGAGCTGGGCGGCTGCGGCATGGTCAACCCGAAGGTGCTCACGGCCTGCGGCGTCGACCCCAAGAAGTACAGCGGATTCGCCTTCGGGTTCGGCATCGAACGGATGCTGATGTTCCGCCACAACGTCGAAGACATGCGAGACATGGTCGAGGGTGACGTCCGGTTCACCCGGCCCTTCGGGATGGAGATCTGATGCGGGTCCCGCTTTCCTGGCTGCGGGAGTACGTCGATCTCCCCGCCTCCGAGACCGGCCGTGACGTACAGGCCAAGCTGATCGAGGTCGGCCTCGAGGTCGAGACCGTCGAGCAGACGGGCGCCGGCCTCACCGGACCGCTCGTCGTCGGCAAGGTCCTCACCATCGAGGAGCTGACGGAGTTCAAGAAGCCCATCCGCTTCTGCACCGTCGACGTGGGCTCCGCCAACGGCACCGGCGAGCCGCAGGAGATCGTCTGCGGCGCACGGAACTTCGCCGTCGGCGACAAGGTCGTCGTCGTGCTGCCGGGCGCCGTCCTGCCCGGCGACTTCAAGATCGCCGCCCGCAAGACATACGGCAAGACGTCGCACGGCATGATCTGCTCCGGCGACGAGCTGGGCATGGGCGACGACGGAAGCGGCGGCATCATCGTCCTTCCGCCCGAGCACGAGGTCGGCACCGACGCCATCAAGCTGCTCGAGCTGGTCGACGAGGTCCTGGACATCGCCGTCACGCCCGACCGCGGCTACGCGCTCTCGATGCGCGGCGTCGCCCGCGAGGCCGCCATCGCCTACGGCCTGCCGCTGCGCGACCCGGCGCTCCTGGACGTGCCCGCGCCGAACGCCCTCGGCTACCCGGTCAAGATCTCCGACCCGATGGGCTGCGACCGCTTCACCGCGCGCACGGTCACCGGCCTGCGCCCCGAGGCCCGCTCGCCGATCTGGCTGCAGCGCCGCCTGCAGAAGGCGGGCATGCGCCCGATCTCGCTCGCCGTCGACATCACGAACTACGTGATGCTGGAGCTCGGCCAGCCCCTGCACGCCTACGACCGCTCCCGCATCCAGGGCACGATCGGTGTCCGCCGTGCCGAGCAGGGCGAGAAGTTCACGACGCTCGACGGCACCAAGCGTGTCCTGGACGCCGAGGACCTGGTCATCACCGACGACCGCGGCCCGATCGGCCTCGCGGGAGTCATGGGCGGCGCCAACACCGAGATCGCGGATCACGAGGAGGCCGCCGGGACCACCGACGTCGTCATCGAGGCCGCGCACTTCGACGCGATCTCCATCGCCCGCACGGCCCGGCGCCACAAGCTGCCCTCCGAGGCGGCCAAGCGCTTCGAGCGCGGCGTCGACCCGCTGGCCGCGTCCGCCGCCGCGCAGCGCACGGTGGATCTGCTCGTCGCGCTCGCGGCCGGCACCGCCGAGACCGGGGTCACCGAGGTCATCGCGCCCTCCGCGCCCCACACGATCAGCATGCCCGCCGATCACCCGGACAAGGTCGCCGGTGTGGCCTACGGCCGCGAGACCGTCGTCCGCCGCCTCCAGGAGGTCGGCTGCGACGTCTACGGCCAGGACGCCCTGACCGTCACCGTGCCGTCCTGGCGTCCCGACCTCGCCGAGCCGAACGACCTCGCCGAAGAGGTCATCCGGCTCGAGGGGTACGAGAACCTCCCGTCGACGCTGCCCAAGCCCCCCGCGGGCCGCGGTCTGACCGACCGGCAGCGCCTGCACCGCCGCATCGGCCGCGCGCTCGCCGGCAGTGGATTCGTCGAGGCGCCGAACTACCCGTTCATCGGCGAGCAGGTCTTCGACCAGCTGGGTCTGGAGCCCGGCGACCCCAAGCGCAGGGTCGTCAAGCTGGTCAACCCGCTCTCCGACGAGGAGCCCGCTCTTCGTACGGCGCTGCTGCCGGGCCTGCTCGGCGCGCTGCGCCGCAACGAAGGCCGCGGCAGCCACGACCTGGCGCTCTTCGAGACCGGTCTGGTCTTCGAGCCGCGTGACGAGGCCCGGATCGCGGTCCGCCTGCCCGTCGACCGCCGCCCCACGGCCGAGGAGATCGCCTCCCTGACCGAGGCGCTGCCCGTCCAGCCGCGGCACGCCGCCGTCGTCCTCGCGGGCGCCCGCGAGCAGGCCGGCTGGTGGGGCAAGGGCCGTCCGGCCGAGTGGGCCGACGCGGTCCAGGCCGCGCGCACCCTGGCCGCCGAGTCGGGCACCGAACTGCTCGTGCGCCAGGGCCAGTACGGCCCGTGGCACCCGGGCCGGTGCGCCGAGCTCGCCGTCGTGATCGACGGCGTCGAGCACGTCATCGGGTACGCGGGCGAGCTGCACCCGCGCGTCGTCAAGGCGCTCGGTCTGCCCGCGCGCACCTGCGCGATGGAGCTCGACCTGGACCGTCTTGAGGACGCGAGCGCGGGTGTCCCGCAGGGGCCGAAGATCTCCACCTTCCCGGTCGCCACGCAGGACGTCGCGCTCGTCGTCGACGGGGATGTTCCCGCCGCCGACGTCGAGAAGGTGCTGCGCGAGGGCGCGGGTGAACTCCTCGAGTCCATCCGCCTGTTCGACGTCTTCACCGGCGAGCAGATCGGTGCGGGCAAGAAGTCCCTCGCGTACGCGCTGCGCTTCCGCGCGGCCGACCGCACGCTGACCGTCGACGAGGCCTCCGCGGCTCGTGACGCGGCCGTCGCCCTGGCGACGGAGCGGACGGGCGCGGTGCTGCGCGGAGCTTAGTCACCGCGAGTAGTCGCCGCCAGGCGCACAGAAGGCGCAAAGAAGGGCGTATCCGGGTCACCGGGTGCGCCCTTCACTCGTTTGAGTGACTAGTGCGCTCTCCATGGCCCGACCGGGGCAGGCGGTCGACAGAATCAACGCGGCCGCAGCGGCAGTGATCTGCGTGGTCTGCGCGGCCGGCACGCTGAACCGGGCCTTAGGGGGGCCGTCGGGATGATCGGTATCAGGAGTGGGGCTGTGGACCCGCCGCGGATCCGGCGCGTCGTCTCGCTCGGCCTGCCGACGGTGTGGGGCGCGGCCGCCGTCACGTACAAATTCGTCTGCCCGCTGGCCAGGCAGGACACCCTCGAAGCGCGGATCATCACCAGCGCGGTCTTCTTCGCGGTCGGCTCCGGTCTGGTGCTGCATGTGAGGGGCACGCTGCTGCGGGAGTTGCGGCAGCTCCGTGAGGTCGCGGGCGCCGCACAGAACGCCCTGCTGCGTCCGCTGCCGCCGCGCGTCGAGGGCCTCGCGGTCGCCGCCGGGCGGCTCTCCGCCTCTCGCGGCGCCTCCGTCGGCGGCGATCTGTACGAGGTGGCGGCCACCGACCACGGCGTGCGCGTCGTCATGGGCGACGTGCGCGGACACGGCCTGACCGCGCTTGCCACGGCCGCCGCCGTGCTCGGCAGCTTCCGCGAGGCGGCCTATGAAGAGGCCGAACTGTCGCACGTACTGCGGAAGTTGGAGCGCGCACTGGGGCGGCACCTGCGGGAGCGGTCGCGGGCCGAACATCCGGCGTACGGCGGCGTGGTCCCGGACAGCCCGCCGGCCGAGGAGTTCGTCACCGTACTGCTCATGGAGATCGCCCCGGACGGCGGGATGACCGCGCTGAACTGCGGTCACCCCTGGCCGCACCGCCTGAGCGGCGACGCCGTGCCGGTCTGCGTCGGGGAGCCGATGCCGCCTCTCGGCCCCTTCCCGCTCCCCGCCGACCTGCCCGTGACCCAGCTCGGACCGCTGCTGCCGGGGGAGGCGCTCGTGCTGCACACGGACGGCATGGAGGACGCGCGGGACGCCGACGGACGGTTCTTTCCGCTCCGGGCGGCGCTCACCGAAGCGGTGCGGGTCCCGGCCGTCGCGCCCGGCGCCGTGATCCGCGCGGTGTACGAGCGGTTCAGGCGCCATGCCGGGCGGTTGCCGGCCGACGACGCGGCGCTGCTCGTCCTGCGCAACGACCGCCGCCGGGTGCCCCCGCAGCAGGGGGAGACGGTGCGCCGGGAAAACACCATGACATGACGCACCGTCAACTCCCGCCGGCCGCGCGCCGCCCGTCCCCGCCCTGGAGTTGCCGGGCAGACGGCGGGCGGGCGGCGCCGGTGTGGACCGCCGCACTTTTCGAGGGGGAGCCGGCGGTCCGGCCGGCCTCCTTGTGAGGAACCTCAGTCAAGCGTGACGGGAGTGACGGCGGCAGAGCGCACACCCCCCGGATTCGCGCACTCCGTTCACACCCCGTGTGAAGTCACCTCTACTACGCTGGCCACACCGAGTCACCGGAGGGCCTCCATGCAGCCCAATACCCTGCTCGACGCGATCCTCGACGAGGCGGGAATCTCCCACGCGGGCCTGGCTGCCCACGTCAATCAGGCAGGGAAGAGGCGCGGCCTCGCCCTGCGTTACGAACACACCGCCGTCTCCCGGTGGTTGAAGGGCCAGCGCCCGCGCGGCCAGGTGCCCGACCTGATCTGCGAGGTCCTGGCGGGGCGCCTCCAGCGCACCGTCACCCTGGACGACATCGGCCTCGGCGTGCCGGGTCTGCCGTCCGTGGGCATCGGCTCCATGGCCTCGACGCTCTCCGGATTCGTGGAGAGAGCGACGGCCCTGTGGCGCTCCGACGAACAGCAGCGCCCACATCTCCTGGGCGCACCCGCGGTCACGGGAACACCCGCGGTGATGCCCGTCTGGGAGTGGGAGAACCCGCCCGAGGACGTGGACGTCTCGCGCGGCGGCAGACACCAGGTGAGCACGGCCGACATCGACATGATGCGCGCGGCCCGCGCCCACTACGAGCAGATGTACCGCAAGACCGGCGGCATCGCGACCCGCACCCGCATCGTCGGCTTCCTCAACGCCGAGGCCGCGCCCCTGCTGCGCGGCAGCTACACGGATGAGACGGGGCGCCAACTGCACAGATCCACCGGCGGGTTGGTGGCCATCGCGGGCATCTGCGCCTACGACTCGGACGCGCACGGCCTGGCCCAGCGCTACTTCCACCAGGCCCTGCGGCTCGCCAAGGCGAGCGGTGACCGGGGACTTGGCGCCTATGTCATCGCGCTGCTCGTCAACCAGTCCCTGTTCATGCGCGAGTACCGCCAGGCGGTGGCCTTCGCGGAGGCCGCGCTGCGCGCCGCGGGCCGCGATCTCACCCCGGCCCTCGCCTCCGACCTCTACGCCATGCAGGCGAAGTCGTACGCACACCTGGGCGACGGCAGCAGCGCGCTGTCGTGCATCCGGCGTGCGGAGGTGGCCGCGGAACGCATCAGGCGCGGCCGGGAGCCGGACGAGACCGGCTATGTCCAGCCCGGACTCGTGAACGTACAAGTGGCGGAGGCGCTGCTCAGCCTGGGTGACCTCTCGGGAGCGTACGAGCACGCGGCGGCGGCGGTGGACACTCCGGCTCACGACCGGGGCAGGGTCCACCGGCTCGCCATGCTCAGCCAGATCGAACTGCGCCAGGGGAACACCGACGAGGCGGTGGCCACGGCGGTGGAGATGGCGGAGCAGGCGCGCGGGATGGAGTCCCAACGGCTGCGCGACCGGCTGCGGGCCGTGCGGGAACACCTGGTGCGCAGCGACTGCGCGGGCACGGCCGAGGCGGCCGAACTCATCGACGGGGCGCTGCGCGTTCCGCTGTGATGCGCACCCTGCGTACGCCGGTGACGACACACGGCGAGTGCGGAATCCCCCACGCCGTTCACACGCTGCTCTGAACACCCTCCTGCTGCGATATTGCCATCTACTCGGCGGAAGGTGGCAGAACCGTGCAGTGGACGAAACAAAGCGAACAAACTGTGTATGGAAACCGATGGTTCTCGGTCAATCTGGCAGATGTCGAACTGCCCGACGGCCGGCACCTCGACCACTTCCTGATAAGGCTGCGGCCCGTCGCCGTGGCCACCGTCGTCAACGAGGCCAATGAGGTGCTGCTGCTCTGGCGGCACCGCTTCATCACCGACAGCTGGGGCTGGGAGCTCGCCGCAGGGGTCGTCGAGGACGGGGAGGACATCGCGTACGCGGCCGCCCGGGAAATGGAGGAGGAGACCGGCTGGCGGCCGGGCCCGTTACGACACCTGATGAGTGTCGAGCCGTCCAATGGGCTCACCGACGCCAGGCACCACATCTACTGGTCGGATGAGTGCACCTACATCGGTCATCCCGAAGACGACTTCGAGTCCGACCGCCGTGAGTGGGTCCCTCTGAAACTCGTCCCTGACATGGTGGCTCGCGGGGAAGTGCCGGCCGCCAACATGGCGGCGGCGCTCCTGCTCCTGCACCATCTGCGTCTCGGCCAGGACGCGCCCTGACTAACGGCCGATGGCCTGCCAGACTGCCACGGCGAGCGCACCGACCGCCGTCAGGGCGAGAAGGGCGGGCAGCGGCCAGCGTGTGTGCTCGAGTGCGGCGATCCTTACGGTCAGTTCGTCCTGGTTCTTGACGCTCTGTTCATCGTGTTGGGTGAGCAACGCCAGCTGTCCGTCGACGCGGGCGAGGCCCACGTCCAAGCTTCGGCGTAACTCTGCGAGTTCTTCGGGGACCACGCGAGGTTCGGGGTCGGCGGTCACAAGTCCGTTCCTTTCTGTAGCTGTCCATCCCCCTGATGCGCACAGAAAGTCAACTCCCCTGGTGGCCAGGGCGGGAGAGTGTGCGACAGGCATATGCGAGCCCAATGCGCACACGGTGTGTGAACGCCGCGGGCCCGGCACTCGATCGAGTGC
>NZ_JBSGSG010000090.1:0-39583 GCF_053606765.1 Streptomyces sp. NPDC055189 | reverse complement strand
GACCCCAACACATCTAACTACCAGTTCTAAGAGTACCCGCAGGTCAAGCCCAACGACAGAGCCCCGCCCGGCACTTGGCCGAACGGGGCGTTTTGCTGTCTGCGGGGGTTCCCGCTAGCGCTTAGTGCGGGTGGTCCTTGGGCTGTTCGTGTCCGTCCAGGTCTCCGCCAGGGGCACCGGCCCCGAAGTAGGGGTCTTGGGCGGGCAGGAAGATTTCGGGGTTGCATTCCTCGCAGCCGCTACAGGAACCGCCCTGCGGCAGGGGGCAGGCCATGGCTCTACTCCTTGGGATGGGTGGACCGTGCGGCCTCTTTGCCGCACGGGGTTCGTGGGGCCTCTACGGGGCCCGTAGCTCGTCCTCGGGGGTCGGGCCCGCGCCGAGCTTCACCGCGTGTTCGGGGCACGCGTAGAGGGTCGTTCCGGGGCCGCTTGCGCTCTGAATCCAGCGGACGGGGACCGGGGCGCGCGTGACGGTCTTGCACTCGACGCAGAGCGCCACGTGTCCCGCGAGGACGACCGGGAACAGCTCATCGGCGGTCATGCCGACACCGCCGCAGCGGCGAACGCGGAGCGCGGGAAGGGGGCACCGTCGTACGTGTACGGGTAGTCCTGTCCCATCGTGGCGAGGGCTGCCGCGCGTCGCCGTTCGCGGATCACCCCGAGTTCCATCGTGGTTTCCGCACGCTGCCGCTCGGCTTCTCGGCGGAAGAACTCCCGCGCTTGTTCTTTGGTCGGTCCGGTCCAGGGGCGGGACCACGGGTTGACGGGTGCGGGGGTCGGCTCGGCCTGGTCGGCGAGGAATGCGGCGGAGTGGCGTCCGGGCCGGCGAGGAGCGAGGACGGAGAGCACCCAGGAAAGGGCACGGGCGATAGAGTCGCGCATGTTCGTTCAGCTCCCATTAGCTGATCGGCGGTGCCTCGGTGAGCCGCGTAGGACCGGTTCGCCGGGGCTTTTTCGTGTTCGGGGAATCACGCTAAGCCAACTCGTCTAACTCGTCTACCTGTCTAAGTGGTCCACCCGTCTAAGTCGCCCAAGGTTGGCCGTTTGTCTACGCTCTCCCTCATGCCTGAGCACTCGCCCGACCCGCACGCGCCGCACGCTCCCTATATGCGGGTGCTGGACGCGCTTACCGCCGATATCAAGGCGGGGAAGATCAAGCCGGGCGAGAAAATCCCGTCAGAGTCCGAGCTGTGCGAGCGGCACAAGGTGGCGCGGGAGACTGCCCGCCGAGCGGTGCGGGTACTGCGCGAGCGGGGCAAGGTGCGGACGGAGTGGGGCCGCGGAACGTTCGTGGTCGAACCTGCCGAGCGGGGCGAGGACGAGCGCCAGGACGACTAGCCCGCGTCCGCCTCGCCGAAGCCGCGGAACCGGTGGCCGTGTGCCCTGTCGTACTCGTCCGCCACCGCCTTCATGGTCGGGTCCACAACGTCCCAAGCGTGGGCGGAGGGGTGATCGGCGAACAGCCCGCACGCCTCCCCGGTTCCGGTCTGTTCTTCGGGGCACCACGGCAGCACTCCGGAAAGCACCGCGCGGCGTTCGTTCCACCGAACCCACACGGCCCCGTGCGGGTCTTCGTCCCAGAGCAACCGCGCGTGGTCGTCGTCGTGGTCGTCGCCGAGTTCGCAGAGGACCAACTCAGGGTGCGCGGGGTCGTCGGGGCCTGCTAGCTCGGCGAGGTAGTCCGGGGGTGCGAGCACTGCCATGCCGGTGCACTGGTTCACGGTCGGTCGGCTTTCTGGGGGTGGGACAGCGGAGCCCCGCCCATGCGCCACGGGGGCAGCACACGGACGGGGCCGTTGTGTGGCACCCTCACCGCTCCACGGGGAGCGGCACCCCGCATACGAGGGCGGACCGGGGCGGGAACCTGCGCACGTCAACGCAGACGGGACACGTCCTGTCCCTGTTCGGGGCTGGTCCGGTCGGGAGCGCCACGGTCCGGCACGGTGAGCTGTCGGACAGTCGTCCGCCGTGCCGGGGTCTGGTGCGGGCTCGGTCAGATCGGGAAGCGCCACGTGTCGTCCGGGGACAGCAGGTAACTGCCCTCGGGCGAGAGTTCCGCGCGCATCGTGTGGAGAGAGAACCTGTTCTTCTCCTCCCACTTGCGGCGGACGCGTTCCAGGTCATCCCAGAGCCGGCGGGGGCCGCCCTGGTGCACCACGGGGGACGCTCCGTCCTCGGCGCGCGCCCATGACCCGTCCGCGGCGAGCAGCCACACCACGCGCCGTCCGTCGTCCGGGTAGGTAGCCGCGCGGGTCTCGACTCCGGGCGTGTCCAGCTCGAACAGCCACCGAAGCGGCCATTCCTGCCACAGGTCGGGAACCGGTCCGTCCGGGGGCCGCACGTCCTCGCCCTCCCGTACGCGAGCCCTCACGAACACGTCGTTCAGCTTCGCCGGGTAGTCCGCTTCCTGCCGGGTCTCCATGAACGTTGCCGGGTCGGGCTGGACGGTGCCGCTTGCGATGCCGTCCGTTCCCATGTCCGCCGTGATCAGTAGGGCGGTGTGGGCAATGGTCGTGACGAGCCGCCCGCCGGGACGCAGTGCGCGGAGCCATGACGCAGGGACGGGCCGCACGGAAACGGTCGCCATGATGCGGTCATACTCCGAATCGGGGAGATCCCCGGTCGCGTCGATGGCTTCCACGCGCGGAGTGCGCCCGAACTCGGCGAGGCGGGTCCGGGCTGCCTCGACTAGGTACGGGTCCACGTCCACGCTCGTCACGTTGTCGTCCCCGAAGCGTCGGGCGAACAGACCGGCGGAGTAGCCGGAGCCCGTACCCACGTCCAACACCTTGTGTCCGGGCTTCACGTCGAGTCGGTGCGCCATGGACACGATGAGCCCCGGCAGGGTGCTGGACGACGTGGGGTCGCCCTTGCCGTGCTCGCCGGGGGTGGCGTGGTCGGCGTGCGTGGGGCCGACGCGGGTAACAAGCGTCTCGTCCGAGTACGCCGCGTGCAGCCGTTCCGGGGAGTCCTCGGGGAGGTCCACCAGCGCCCATTCCTGCGTGGGGCTGTCCGGGATGCGCTGCCACCAGCGCGGTACGAGCCGGTGCCGGGGGGTGTTGCTCACGGCCTCATGCCATGCGGGAGCGTCGGCGGTCACCTTGTCGGCGAGCGCCTTAGCGGCTCCGGTCCATGGGGGCGCTTCGGTCATGTCGTGTCTCCTTGCAGGGCGTCGGCCATGGCTTCAACGAGCGGGACACCGGCTTTGACAGCGAGCCAGTGCCATTGACCGTTGGGGTTCACCTCGAAGAACACCCAACGTCCGTCCGGCGTGACGGCAAAGTCCAGAGCGCCGAAGAACAAGCCGAGTTCGTCCATGAGTTGGCGCACCCCCTTTTCAACCTCCGGGGGCATGTCCACCACTTCGTACCGGTGGGACTGGTAGTCCGTCCGCCAGTCGAGCCGCGCGGCTTCGCTGTCGGTGTGGATGGCGACGGGAAACATGCGCTCCCCGATCACGGTCAAGCGCACTTCGTACGCCTTGTCCACGCGCTCTTGGAACAGGTGGGCGGTGCCGCTCACTCCCTCGTCCACCTGGTCCGCGGAGACGAGCGCCACGGGGAGGAACTGCCGCTTCCCCTCGGGGCCGAGCACGCCCCCGCCGAGCCCCTTGTAGACAACCGTGCCGTCCCCCATGAACGTACGGGCGTGCTCGGGGTCCGACGTGATCACGGAACGGGGCACGTCCAGCCCGCAGCGAGCGGCAACGGCGAGTTGAACGGGCTTGTAGTTCGCGGCGGCATCCTTGCTCGGATGGTTGACCCATCGCACGGGCAGGGAGCCGAGTACGCCGAGCAGCCCGGAGCGTGCTTCTGAGACCGCGAGGGCGCGAGCGTGTCCGGGCCAGTCGTCCGGGGTCCTGAACTCGTTGGGGCGTCGCCACCACACCGACTTGACGGATTCCAGACGGACCGTACGGGAGCCGGCGAGGGGCCCCGTCCAGCCGTCCCCGGTGAGGGAGACGGCCAGACGGGAAGCGGTCGGGAAGTCGGCAGTGTCGAACCTGACGACCTGTTCACCGCGTTTCACCAGCTCCTCAACCACTGCGTCGGCCGTGAGGTCGTTCCGGCCGGTCAGGATGAGGATGGATTGCATGTCAGTACAGGTCGGTTCCGGAGTCGGAGCCGGGTGCCTGGCCGTCCCCGTTGCTGGTCTCGGTCTGCGTCTCGGGCATCTCGGCCGTGATCGCGTGCCACGGGTTGCCCTCGGCCGAGACGTTGAGCTGAAGCCCCTCGCTGTACGTGATGACGGGCGCTTCGTCCGTCGCCGGGGGCGGGGATACCAGGTGCCGGACTCCGAACGGGACGGCCGTTGCGGTGCTCATGCTGCGTACCTCCTGCGTTGTCGGTTCGTCTGTGCGTGGTGCTGGTGGTGCTCCTACTGAACCGGTCGGCTGCCGACCGTCACGCAGACAGCCGACCGGGGTAGTTCCGCCCCCTGCCACAGAGCGGATCATGTGGCGGGGGCGGGGTCTTAGAGCGGCCGGACTCCGGGTCCGCGCACAACCGCAGCGGCGGACCGGTCCCGGACGGGAACGCCCCACTTCTCCAACTTGTCAGCGAACCAAGTCGAGTTGACCCGGAATTCGCGGGAGAGTTGGGCGGCGGACTCGCCGTCCTGGTAGCGCTGGATCACGGAGTCACGGGCCTTGATGAACGCGGCTCGGGCTGCCTCAACTTCGGCTTTGGTTCGGCGGGGCATACGTCCTCGGAAAACGTGTCCGGCGGGGCGACGGTGGGCGTGGGATTCGTGCAGGGGTCGGCGGGGGACGTGCCACTCGTCCAGACGGAGCCGCAACCAAGGGTCCGTCACCCCGTAGTCGGCAGCGATCTGCGCCACGGACTCACGGGCCGCGTAGCGTTTGATGATCGTTTTTCGATCCTTGCGGGCAGCCACACGGGCGGCAGCGCGCTCCGCGGGAGTAGGGCGACGCAGAGTCGGGAGTGAGTACCGCACGCGCTCACCCCCACGGGCTTTCGGTGAGTACGTACAGCGGGTGCGACAGTCCGCCCACCCGGTGCGTTTGCGGCTCGGGTAACGGCTGGTGCGGGTCGTCGGCAGGGAGCTTGACCGGCCAGACAGACAGGCTGTACGTGCAGTCCGCATCCGGGAACTTCTCGAACAGCGGATGCCCGCCCTTGATGTGCTCGCGTGCCTCGCGTTCCTCGAACTCCTCGACCCACACGCGGAGTTCCGCGGGGCAGTCGGGTACCGGCACCGTGTCCGCACGCATGGACGGCTGTACCCACTCGGAGTGTTTCGGGTCGGGGTCCAACCGGTCCGCGATGCGCAGAGCCTCGCCCCGGAGCCACCGGAGGACGAGCACCGGGGAAATGGTCTGGAAGGTGCCTAAGACGAACTGCGCGGTCTCGCCGGTCCCGTACACCGGTCCTTCCGCGCGGGACTCGGCCCAGTAGCCCGCCGGCTCCGCGGGGCGCGTCATGCCGGGCCGTCCTGGTGCATCCCCCACGACCGCGTGACCCACTCACTGAACGCGCAATGATCCTTGTTCGTGGACTCCCAGTGATCCCATGCCCACTTCCGCGCGGCTTCGCGGTCCGTCGTCGGCCCGGACTCGGCTCCGCACTCCTTGTCGTTGTCGTCCAACGCGGAGCAGCGAAAGGCGTACGAGGGGGCGGGGGTGTCGGGCTCGTCGTCGGTCGGCACCAACGACCAGTTCATGAGCCGGAATCTCCGGGTGGTCACAGCACCTCACCCCGGCTTCGCGCGTTGGCGCGGGCGGTCCCAACGCGCAAGCGCTGTTCGACCGTTGCGGGCTGAACGTTCTTGGGGTTGGCGGTCCATTCCTTCCCGCCACCCACGGGGCGCAGGGACCATTCCCCGGCCCACTCGCCGCGGTACTCGCCGAGCTGGTCCCGCTTCGTGTCCAGGACCAGCGCGCCAACGGCGGGGGCCGCGTTCACTTCAGCGCTCCGGGCTCCCGCGGAACGCTCGGCGTCGCCGTGGCCGCTCCCTGGTGGGGAGCGCGCACGGTGGGCCAGCGTCCCGAAGACGCGTCGTACAGGTTCCGTCGTCGCTGCCGGTCGGCGGGGGTTCGGTTCATGGCCTGGTCTCCCGTGTTTCCGCGGGTAGGGGGTGAGCCACGAACGTAAAGGCGTGATGGGCAGTCAATCCACGGAACAAGCGCGGTAGTTCGCCGTGAGTAACCGGCTAACTACCATGCAGCGTGGTAGGTCTCAGAAAACCCCCAGGTAGGAAGCCATGTCCCGCATCTCCGCCGTGAGCGTCCGTTTCCGGGAGCTGAGCACGTCGGACATGACGTACCGGGCCAAGGGCTGGTGCTTGAGCCACGCGCCGTTGCTCTCGCGGAGCCCGACCAGTTCGGACATGGCGTCCTGGTGAGACCCCAACGACACATGAGCCTGTGCCACGTCCAAGCGGTGTCGCCCCCAGTTCGGCGCGGTTGGCTTCCCCAGAGCCTTTAGCGCCTTGCCCCCTAGAACCCCTTCGTCCGCCCGTCGTAGCACTCCGCGCGCATCTCCGTCTAGCGCAAGATCTTCCACGGCTTTCATCTCGGCCGTGATGGGGCCGAAGCCGCCCCAGTGGTTCGGGAAGCTGTTCCGCTCTTGGGCAAGTCCGCTAGCAGCCGTCCCCGCCATGCGACGGGCAACCGCGGCATCGTCGGGCCTGTTGTTGCGCACCGTGGCCGACGCGACCCGTAGCCAGAGTTCCCCCCACACGGCCAGCTCTGCCGGTTTCGCCGACGACATGCGCGGTTCCATCGCTTCGGCGGTCTGTAGGGCGAGTGCTTCGCTCTCGTCGAACCTGTCTTGCCGCAGGAGCAGCCAGCACATACCGACGATCCCGGTACCGGCGGTCAACGTCTGCCCGGCATCACGCGCAAGACGGATGGACTCCGCGAGCGCGTGATAGGCCAAGTCGTATTGCCGAACCTGCGTGAGGTACTTCCCCGCGAGCAGCAACGAGAAAGTCCGGGCCTTGGTGGCTTGCTCCGTGTCCGGCTCGCCCTCGGCGTTCCCAACAGCGGCTTCGGTAGCCCGCAGCAGCGCGGGAAGCTGCCGCGCTACGGAGTCGTACCGGTCGGCCCAGTACAGCGCGTGCACGTCTTCAATGCGCTGGTGAAGGTCGGCAACGTCCCCGGTCTCGGCTGTCAGTATCACGGGGGCTTCCAGCCCCACGGGCGGCATCAGCGCCTTACGCAACTCGACCAAGTTTCGGCGGGACGCTTCGTCCCCCACCACAGGGGCCGGCGAGTCCGCAACGAACAGTTCGGCGGTGGTGACCTGTAGACCGCGCGCCACCATGTGCAGCGTGTCCGTGCGTACGTCCCCGCCCTGTTCGATCTTGCGAACCGTTTGGATCGCAACCCCGGCTTCCTCCGCTAGACGTTCCTGGCTCCACCCCTTGCGGCGTCGATGCTTCTTGACGTTCTTCGCTAGCTCTGTCGCCATCGTCGGCCCCTTCCTCCTACGCAACGGTACGCCCGCCGGGGGCACTCGTATTGATACCCGCACACGTCTTGACAGAACGCACGGTGCGGGGAAGGGATGCCGCGGACGGCAACGCCCCGGACACGACGAAAGCCCCGCCACACCCCCGAGTTGGGAGCATGGCGGGGCGCTGGTCACGCTGCCCGGAGTCGGGGCGCGCGGCGTACGGGGGTAGCGAACATCAGACCGGCGGGCGGGTCCTGGTCGGGCGCACGGTCGGTGAGGTAGACGCCCCACCCTTCATCACCGCGGGACACCGGTATTCGATGGACAGACACGCCGTAGCGCTCGGTGATTCCGGCTCGGCGTAGGACGTGCGCCATGCGGCCCGCGAGGCTGTACGCGTCGTCCTTCTCGGGGACTGCGTCCACGAACGTTCGCCGCTCGGCGGTGCGGGTGCTCACGCGACCAGCTCCATGCGGCGAGGGCTCGCGGGGCGTGCGGGGCAGTGCTGCCCGTAGTCGCACCCGGTCATGGGCTGGTCGTGCTGGACCCAGAGTCCGCAGTCGTGCCGGACCCACTGCACAGAGCCCATGAGGGCGCGCGAGCGGGGCTCTCTGGCCAGCAGCCGGAACCCTTCCACCACAAGCCCGAGCTTGCGCAGCAGCCGGGACACCACCCCGCCTTGCGTCACCAGGACGCGGGACAGGTCTTCACATGTCCTGATCATGTCTTCCCCCAGTACGTCCGGGAGCTGCGGGCACGCTTCCCATGTGCCGTTGCTGCCGGGAATCTCAACCGTGGTCGTTACCTCGTAATCATCGCTGTGCGTGACCATGCAGCTCACGTTAGTACACCCGTTCGATATGCGGAAGCTTTAATTTCCCGTTACCACCCTCACAAGATCCACACAGGTGATCAACAGCGGGTGACTAGTCAGACTCCCTGAGCTGCCACAAGGTTGCATAGCGGATACATGTTTCCGGTATTCGGTAAGAACCCGACAAGATGCGTGCACATGACAGCTACCCGAACACCGGAACTACGCCGCTCACGGTGAGTGATGTTGTTCAAATCCGCACAACGCGGGGACGGCAAAGATGTGCGCTCGGGATGCTCGCGCGGTGCGGTCAACTCCGGCCGGTGCGCTTCGGGTTGCGTCGGAGACCGGCCAACAGCGTTTGGGCCGCGCGGAGTTCGCGGGTCACGGTGGCGACGGTCCGGCCCGAGCTGTCCCGAACGTGGATGTCCACCAGCTCACCGCAGCGGGTCACGGTGACCGTGCCCCCGTCCGTGGTCGCCACGGTCACCATGCGCGTGCACCAGCTCGGTACAGCTCGGCAAAGCGAGACTTGCCCTTGGATCGGGTTTTCTTGACCTGATCCGCGGTCACGCCCATGTCGTCGGCAAGTACCGAGTCCGGCGCGTCCCCGTAGTACGGGACGGGGCTGATGCCGTGGTCTGCCTTGAGTACGTGGCGCTGCCGCTCGGAGAGCACACCCAACGCGCGGTGCACCTGGTCCCGGATCTCGTTCCGGCGGTGCGTCGCCACGTCGGACGCGGTGACCAGTTCGGCGGGGGCTTCCATTTCGGCCGCCACCACGTCCCCGAGGGTCACGCCCGGCCCCAGCAGAGGCGCGCTGAAAGGACGGTCCAACGAATCGAGCCCGAGCCACGAAAGCCGCGCCGCGCGGGCAAGTTCGGGGCTCATCTTGTCCCGGCCCATGGCGTCCGTGGTGGCGATGCGCTCGGCTTCGTACGCGTCGCCGGCTGCCTTGGAAATGGCATCCTCGAACGCCTTGGCAATGCGTGGGGCAACACCGGGGCGGGTCGCCTCCCGCCGCGCGTCTTCCATTGCGCGAGTAACCGCGCGGTCCATGTGCGTCATGAACTGTGCGGGCTCGGTTCCGGTGAATGTGGCGATTGCCTGCCACACGGTGATACGGCCGGTCTGCGTCAGGTCTTCTATCAAGTCACTGTTGCCGCTGGTTCCGGCGACTTTCCGCGCTCGGGCGGAAACGAGAGCTTCGGTTTCGCGTATGAGCGCGGTTACCGCGTCAAGGTCATTGTCCTTGGCGGCGGAAATCTGGTCATGGGTGAGCGTAGTCAAGGGGCACCGTTCCGGGTGAGTGTTTGGGTTGCCCCTCCGTAGGGCCGGAGGGTCGCCCGGAACGGAGCGCGAGGGGTCCAGAAAGGAACCCACGGCTCTATGCAATGCGCCTTGCAAAAGGGCATAGAAATGCCCCGTCCCGGATTAGCAGGACGGGGCTTGCGCATTGCCGTAATCGCTGCGTAGCAACGAACTTAGGTATATGCCAGCGGCACAACAATGCACATAAAGAGCGCTTACCGGTGCGAACCGGTACTTACTCGGGGTATTGAGGCAGCAGCCGCAACGTTTGGTGACGCTCGGCCAACTCGTTACCGCAACCGGTTACGGAAAGCGCACGAGTTGTGAAGAGACCACGGATTCCGTGACCCCTCCGTGATCCGCGAGGGGGCAACCGGATGCACCCTCCGTTGGTCCTATTTAGCTTGCCTTTCGGCTACGTTCTGTGCGTCAAAATGGGTTGACGTGTGCGGGGCGTAGTCAGTAGTCCGCCCCGTACAGCGACCCCCACGACCGCCCGCCGATTTCTGCACCGGCCGTGATGGGCACCCCGTAGAGATCCATGGTCATGCACCGCTCAAACTCTCGCGCAATCTCCGCGGCTTCCCGCTCGGGCACCGACGCCAACAGCTCGTCATGAATCGGCAAGCGGCAATAGTCAAGCAATCCGGCGGACTCGACATTCAGCATTGCCTGTCCGAGCAGATCCCGCGCCGCACTCTGACAGGCATAATTGACCACGCTGTATGTCCTATCCCGGTCCAGCGGAAGCCTGCGGCCGGTGGCGGAGATAAACACCATGCGGTTTTGGAAAGCCTGCCGCTGCCACCGCGAGGACGCCCGCTTGATCTCCGGGAAAGCCCGGTCATAGGCGGAGACCGCTTGCGCAATCTCGGTTTCCGTGGCTCCGGTCTGTTTGGCAATGGTGACAATGCCGCCACCGTAAACTTTTCCGAAGCCCGCGCCTTTAAATACCTTTCTGTCTCTCGGGGTGGCCTTTTCGCCCTTGATGAGCTTCGCCGTATAGGCGTGAATATCGAACTCGTCGCCACCGTTGACGAACCCTTCCGTCATACGGCGCACCTTGGCGAGGGCGGCAAGAACCCTCATTTCCACGGCCTGAAAGTCCGTGCTGACCATGACGTGACCGGGCTCGGCGAGGATCGCGCGGCGGATGACGTGATCGGATGACGGGAGCTGGTGCAGTCCCGCCGTGACACTCATCCGTCCTGTCCTCGCCGCGAGAGGCGAGATCACCGGGTGAATGCGTCCCGCGGCGGATGCCTTGGACAAGAACGCTTCCGCGTAGGTCTTGCCCCACTTGCCCGCGCGCTTCGCCCGAAGTACCGCGTATGCCAAGGGATTTGGCTCGCGTGCCCCGATGCGCTCCCAGTCCCGGTCAAGGTCGGCAAGCGGGAGTAGAACCGTCTTGTCCGTGGCGAGGGCTCCGCCCTTGGTCCGCTCCGTGAGCCGTTCGCCCATGCCCAACAGCGCGTCCGCCACCTGTGCCGGGCTGCCGACCGAGACGACCCCGTACCGGGCCGCTATGGCGCTGTACTTCTCGGCTTCCTCGGCGAGCCGGCCCGCGAGCGGCGCGGCGTACTCCGCGTCCACCAGCAGCCCGGCCCGCTGCATCACGGCGCACATGCGCGATATCTCGTGTTCGTACGTCACCAGCTCGGCGCGCACGGACAGCCGGTCCAGCTCCCGCCGCAGCACCGGGTAAAGGCGGGCGGTGAAAATGACGTCAAGTCCCGCGTACAGGAGGTAAGTCGGGTGCATAAGGTCGATGCCCGCCCACCCGGTTTCCTTCGTGAGCCCAAGGGAGTTGAACACCTTGGTAAGCCCGCCCTGTGTGTCCGGGGCCGCGGGGTCCACCCAGTGCGCCGAAAGGGGCTTGAGCCCGGTCCCTATGCCGCCCTCGGAGGGCTGCCGCGGATCAATCAGGGCCGCAAGTACGCGGGTGTCCGTGGTCCACGGTGCGAGGTCTTCCAGGGGCGTTTCCGCGTGCTCGTCCAAGACGAGCCAATCGAATATGGCGTTATGGATGAGCACTTGACGGCAACGGCGGATCGCTTCACGGGCGTACTGCGCGTGCCACCCTCCCCGCTCGTACAGCAGAACCCACGCGTCCCGCTCGTCCCCGAATTGCACGGTCCGCAAGCGGTAGCCGCGGGAGTAGATATCGAGTCCGGTGGTCTCGGTGTCCAGCGCGATAGGTCCCCGCTCGCGCGCCCGGTACAGCCATTCCCAGAACTTGCGCAAGTCCTCGGCGGTCTCGGGCACGTGAACGGTGACGGTCTCGCCGGCTACCTCGTGCCGGTAGATTTTCACTTGTCCCCCTAAACGAAAAAGCGGGCCGCCCACCTGGTATTGGTGGACGACCCGCATTGGTGCCGTTGCTACGTGGCGAAGATTCCCGGCCCGGCTGCATCGGGGCTTTCGTCGGCTTCACGGAGGCCGACCAGGGCGATTCCCTTCATGGTCTTCCGGCGGGACACCCCGCGTTCTTCCATGGCGTCATAGAAAGCCCTGCGGGTCCACCGTTCCCGCGCCGGAAGGTTCTCGGCTTCGGCCCACTCCAAATAGCAATTGAAAGCGTCGGTGCCGTGCATCACGTGGTCGTCGTCGGCCCGCTCCAGCACACCGGGGAAGAACCCCGCCAACTGGTCCGAGGTCTCGCGGTACTCGCGGGACGCACCCGTGATCACCTGCGGGTCTTGGAGCCCGCCCCGGTACCACTCGACGGCTCCGCGCACGGCCCACGCCCCGATGCCCTCGGCTTCGGCGAGCAACCGCGTATCTAGGTCGTGGTCCCGCTCGTCCGGCGCGAAGTACCGCACGAAAGGCAGCAACTTGACGCGCCGCCAAAGCCCCTCGTCCTGGCTCTTAAACTTCGGCTTGTGGTTGGTCGCCAAGAGCAGCAGAAACGACGGCTTGAACTCGAAGAACTCACGGCGCAGATAGCGGGCACTGATCATGTCCTTACCGGTGACCCTCTTTAGGATCGCTTCGGACATGGGTGCCCCGCTCTCACCCTCGGACGCCATGACCAATCTTGCGCCCCTGAGCGCGGCAATATCGTTGGGAATACCGCCGCTTGACTTGGCCTCAAACGTCGCAAAGGGCGTCGTCTTGCTGATGGCCCGGAACACGGCGGTCAACGTGTCCACCAGCACGGATTTTCCGTTGGCTCCCTTCCCCCAGAGAACGGCAAATGCCTGTTCGGTGACGTGCCCGGTAATGCCGTAGCCCACCAGGCGTTGAATGTAGGCGGGCATGTCCGGCATGTTGGGGAAGATTTCCGACAGGAAGGATTCCCACCGGGGGCACGTGGCATCGGGCCGGTAATCCAGGTCCAGCCCGTACGTCAGCATGTCGCGCATGTCGTGCGGGCGTATGCGGCCGGACCGCAAGTCCACGACACCGTTTCGGAATGCGAGCAGATCGGGCCGGTTGTCGAAGTCCGCGGCTTCCACGCGCACCGTGGGGACGGAGCGAAGTTCCGTCATCAGCGCGTCAATCCGGCTCGTCATCGTGAATCCGCGGGCGGCTTGTGTCTGCCCCGCGAGGACGAGCGCGGCCCCCATCCGGTGGATTTCCTGCCGTACGCGGGTGTCCGAGCGGACCCACATACGCCCGTCCCAGGAATAGAAACCCAATCCGGGCGCATACCGAATGCGGCCCCCGCACCATGCCACCAACGCATGGGAATTCATCGCGTCGGACTCCCCGAGCTGCCCCACCAGCCGGGCAAGGATCTCCGCGGCTTCGGCCCCCTGGTCGCGCGTCACGGCGTCGGCCCCGGTGCGCTCGGCAAGCTCGGCGGACCGTGCTTGCGCTTCCGCGTCCCCGGAGTCCCGCACGGGCCGGGCAGCCTTGACCGCACGGTGCAGCTCGGCCGCGAACCGCTCGGGGTCGTCCTCGCGCCAGTCGGTCAAGTCCCAACCGGCGCGCAGCAGTTCGAGCGCGTACGCGGTAACGCCGTGCTCGGCGAGCCCCGCGGCGAGGCGTGCGGAGAACCCGGCCCCGGCGGTGTCGTTGTCTCCCGCGAGGATGACGAGCGCGCCCCGCAGACCCTCGGCCAGTTCGGCAACCAGCTCGGGCGAGCCGGCGAGGGCAGCCCCGCGGATCGCCACGGCGTCATAGCCGCACGCAACGGCGGTGAGCGCGTCCCCTGGTCCCTCGCAGACCAGGACCGTCCCGTACCCGCCCGCCCCGCGGAACACGCCGTACGGGCTCCACCTGTGCTTGCGCGGGTTGACCAGGGACAGCCACCGTGCCGGACACTCCCCGGACAGGTCCCGCCCCTGTAGCCCCCGTGCGGCTCCGTCCCATCCGTACAGCGGGACCGTCAGACGGGGATGCGCGCGGTACTGCCGGGAGAGGTAGGGGAAGCCCTCGCCCTGGTCGCCGGGGTCCACGCCGATACCGAGTTCCGCGGCGGTCTCCACATCGAGGCCGAACCGGTCGGCGAGGTAGGCGCGAGCCTTCCCGGCCCATGCGGACGAGTAGTTGCCGAGCGCTGCCGACGTGCGGTCGATGTACGCGGCGAGCGGGGCGACCAGTCGCGCGGGGACCAGCTCGGGGCGCTCGGCGGACACGGTGTTGCCGGGGCCGGACACGTCGAACAGGTCGGACCAGGACAGCCGAGCCGCTGCGATCACGTCGGCTGTCTCGCACCCCGCCCGGCACGTGAGCCGAACTTTCAGGTCCTCGCCCCGCCAGATGCGCAGACTTGGCCGGCTGTCGGAGTGGCCGGGGCACAGTGCCGCGTACCCGCCGTCCGGCTCGTCCGTCACCTGGTCGAACCGGGCGAGCAGATCAGCGAGCAGCACGGCCGCTCACCCCCGCCCGCAGATCGGACAGCAGCGCGGCGAACCGCTCAACGTCGGTCGTCAGATACCAGCGGCCGGAGTCGAGACCGCGCACGGTGGCGGTGAAGGCGTACCGCTCGGACATGGCGCGCGAGGACAGCCCGAGGGCTGTACGTGTCCGGGTCCACGTACGTACGTCAAAGTGCACACGTCCCGCGCGCACGCCGAGCCCGCGCACCTTGTGCACCACGACCCCGTACGGGAACGACGCGTTGACGGCTTCCACCCGCGCTTGCCGAAGCCACGTCGGGACCGCCGGGTTCTTCACGTCCTTGCATTCCAGGATGAACGGCACGGCGTGCACGTCGCCGATATCCCGCGAGCCCTCCTGTGCGGGGCGGCGGACGTTCATTCCGTCGAACGGGTCACGGAATGCGCCGTTGTCGTCCACCAGGTCCAAATAGGCGTTAAGGAAGTTCCGCACCGCGGATTCCCACGCGGTACCCCTGGTCTTGTTCGGGTTAGCCAAGGTCGGCCCCCTGTCGGACAACGCAGCCACGGCCCATGGCGTGAGCTGCCGCAGCGAGGTACCGAATCCAGTCCGGACGCGTGCGCCACCCGTCGTACAAGTGCAGTTCGTCACCGGCCGACAGTTCGCGGATATCCCCGAGCGGGGGCGCGTGGTCGGCAGTTATCTCGTAGATCATTCGTTCCCCCACACAAAAAAAGGGCCGGACAACCCGTATCGGTCGCCCGGCCCTTCGCCTGGTCGTTGGTGCTTAGCCGCGTTCGTCCATAACGCCCGGAACAACGAGCCGGACGTGTTCAGCGGAAATCCACTCCTTACGGAGGGACCGGCGCTTGGTGAAACCGGATTCCACCCCGGTCGGTGTGACTCGGAGCATGGCGCGCAAACGCCCCTCAACGAGCCGCGCGGTCACCTTGTCAACGATGGCGTCCGCCATGCGCACACGATTTCCCTGCCGGGCGGCATAGGCCACCAGGTCCCCGCGGTAAATTTCCTCTCCGCTGTAGTCCGTGACTACACCGCGCTTTCCCATGTCTCCCCCTGATACGTCAGTAGATGCCGGTACGCGGCGAATGCCTGCGCCGGTGCCACGCCATTACCGATGGCGCGCAAGTGGTCGCGCCGATTGAGTCCGGAAATACCGGTTACCCACCCTGGCGCCAACCCCATTAGCCATTCCGCGAAATTGGCCGTTACTCGAATTCCCCCACGGGGGCCAATTTCTGTTGGCGCCGGGGCCGGGCAGCCGGTTATTTCTTCCCATCGGCGGATGACAGGGAGGTATTCGCCCCACCATGCGGAAGGTGAATAACCACCGTCCGCAGATTCATTCCACCTGTCCTTTTCGGCGAGTTCCCAGGGCCGCCCGTCGCGTCGGATGCCGTCGGAGTAGGGAAGTAGAAAACAAACTTCGTCGGCAAGGGTGGAAGCGTGAGGCTGTTTACCCCCCCCCCCCCCCCGCGGATGGGGTTTTTCCAGTACGTTTCATCGGATGCTGTGCGCCGCCATTTACGCCAAGGTTCGCCGTGGGAGTTTTGAGGAATGGCGACACAAAACCATCGGTCCCGATGGTGGGCGGCTCCAATGCCGGAAGCGCGATAGCAGCACCATTTAGCGTCATACCCGCTCTCGGCCAGAGACCCGAGAACTTCCGGGAGTCCTCGCCTTCGGATGACAGCGACGTTTTCCAGAAAGACAATGTCCGGTCGAATGATGCGAACTGCTTCGGCGACGTTCCGCCAGACCCCCGAGCGCGTGCCATTGATCCCCCCGCCTCTTCCTGCAATGGATATGTCCTGGCACGGGAAACCGGCCGTAATGGTGGTCACCTGCCCCGCGAGGGGTGACCAGTCGATTTGAGTAATGTCCCCGAGATTCGGGGCGTGCGGATATCGCTCGGCGAGGATCTGAGACGCTGCGGGATCAATCTCCGCCACGTAGTCCACGGTGTCCCCGGTGAGCCGTTCCACGGCGAGCCCGAGCCCCCCGTAGCCCGCGCACAGTTCAAGAATGGGCATCGTTCCCCCTGGTCAGGGGCTCCGGAGCGGTGCGGCCCCGGAGCCCCGTCCGTCCGCCGGCTAGAGCGACTTGGACGGCTCCGCCACGGCGTCATTCCAGGACTTGAGAACCTTTACAACCGGCTTGAAATACGAAACATCCCGGCCCTTCTTCGTGGTGTATTCCACCAGCTCAATGGACAGTTCCGCGAGCGCTTCGCCGCCCACCTTGTCCAGGGCGTTGCCGATCTCGTGCAGCGTCTCGGCGAGCTTCCAAGAGGAAGTCTGGAAACGGAAAAGGCCAAGGTCGTAATCCTCGGCGAGCCGGAACATGACCTGAATGGACGGGGACGGGCCACGCTTGGACTTGGCGTTAGCCTTCCGGTCCTCCATCAGCCGGGGGCAGCCGCACTCAATGCCCTTGTCCGACTCCGGGGAAAGGAACTCCACCCCGTCGCAGTGGTGGATAAGGACGTTGCCGTTCCACAGCTTCATGTCCGACGTGATCGCGCCCGAGCCGGACAGGACGACCTTTACGCGCTTGGCGTCGGTCATGATCTCGATAAAGTTTTCGTTCGGCGAGTCGGTCTCTTCCGGCTGCCCGCCCATGAGCTGAGCGATAGCCGCGGCAACCTCCGGGTCACCGGTCGTCACCTTCCATTCCGGAAGGGCTTCCGGGATGCCGTTGACGGAACGGCCCGAGTGGAAACGGCCAACGGTGTCATCCGAGAACGTGCCCTTCGGCATCGCGTCCGGGTCGGTCTCGAAAATACGCAGTGCCATGCTGTGAATCCCCCTGGTTTTGGGCAAGAAAAAGGCGGGCCGCTGGAATGCGACTCCGCCTGCTGGTGCTGGTCTGGTGGTGCTGGTGTCTACGCGCGCCGCTGCGTGCCGGTGATGAGCCGGCGGGCACTCTGCGCGATAGCCCGGCCGAATACGGTCTTAGACGTTTCCCGGTCCCACTGGAAAACCCGGCGGAGCACTAGGAACACGTCGAAAACCTCGCGGTCAATCCGAACGGGCTTGAAAACCCAGCCGTCCGGGGTGATGTGGAGAACCGCCGCGCCGTCAAATTCCGGCATGGGCTCGGACACACCGTCCGGAGAAATGATCAGGTCCGCATGGGCGTAAGCGCTCATCTGCAACGCCACGTCCGGATACGCGCTCTTGGAAGTCTTCCAATCCACAATGAGCGTGTGCCACGTACCGTTTTCGTGGTCGGGCTTTCCGTCCTCGCCGAGCTGCACGCGAATGATCGCGTCAAAGCTGCCCGCGTAGTGATGGGTGGACGACCAGGCCACGTCTTCCGCGCGGACCAGCTCGGGCCGTACGGCTTCCAGGAATTCCGCGAAACCGTCGCGGTACGGCTCTAGGTCGGGGTGAACCCGCCCGATGAACTCCCCGCGAATCATGCGCTCGAAAAGGTCGTGTGCATCGCTTCCGACCTTTGCCCGCAGACGGGTGTACCGGCTGTGCGCGTTGCGGAGATAGTCAATCGCCCCGGTCTCGTCGCGCTCGGCAATCGACGCCACGGCGGGGAGATTCCCAACGGCGGCTTCGGCGGTCATGCGCGCCGCCCAGTGGACTAGGAAAGGCTTCGGAAGCATTCCGACCACGGACGTAACGCCCGGCATCTTCTCGGCGGTCTGCGGGTCTACGTAGAAGCGTGAGCCCCCACGGTGGATAGTCCGGATGGCTCCGGGCATGTGTCCCCCTCGTGTGGTTGGTCTGGTGACAGCGAGGGCATGACGGATGACGGTTTAGACCCTTGTTTGGTATGCGTCTAAAAAATTAGAGAGAAAACCAAAGAGGGGTCCGAGCGTCATACCGTCATGCCCTCGCGCTGGTCAGCGGGGAACGGCGAGCCGGTCCGCGAGCGCGTCCAGCTCGGCGAGGCTGCCGCCGTTGGTCAGCACGGCGTCCGCGGGGAAGTCGTCCAGCTCGGTTTCCGACTGGTGCCCGCGCTGGTCCGCCCCGCTCGGGCCGTGGTCGCCGGGACGCTCCACCCGCACCAGCAGGAAGCCCCGCCCCCGCAGCGCTTCGGCTTCGTTGACGTACCGGCAGTCCGTGACGACGGTCGGGAGGTTCCACCGGTCGGCAACGTCGATCTTGGCCAGGGCCGCGCGGAGCCAAAACCGCTCGTCCTGGTCCCGGACGGACTGCCCGAGCCGCTGCAACGACCGCCGGACTTCCGGGCGACGCTTCGCGGTGTCCCATCCTTCGCGGCGCACCACGTCCGACAGCCGCAGCGGAAGCGGCCCGAACCCGGCGGGCTCGTACCCAACGATGGGGTCCACGGACAGCGCGAGGTCCCGCAGCGGGTCCGCGAACGCCACACGGGCGAACACGAACCGCCGGACGAGCCGCGCGCCCACCGTGTCCTTACCGGAGCCCGCCCGCCCCATGAGTGCTACATGGCGGTAGGTCACTCGGCGGTCACCTGGTCGTCGTCCTGGCGCTCGTCGGTGGCGTCGGCCTGGTCGTCCTGGCGCTCGTTCTCGCCGGCCCCGGCGGTCTTCTTGTCCTCGGTGCGCTGCACCGCCTCACCGGTACCGAGCACCGCCGCGGCAAGTCCGAGGATCAGCGCGGACGGGAGGTCCGGGAAGTAGTGGACGACCAGCGCGAGCGCGGCGACCAGGACGGCATAAATACGGGCCGGATGCTTGCTGATGAACTGCATGGGTTCCCCCTGGTGTTGCTGTCTGTGAACAAAATGGATTTGCGTTCCCGAGCTGGTCCCCGCCGGGCGGGGCACCGGTCACGGGGAGTCGTCACACCCGCGGGACCTTGAGCGCGTCCCACGTGGTCTTGCCGGGCCAGCCGTCCGCGTCGGCCCCGGAGAACCCGCGCTTCTTCTGCCACTTCGCGTAGGACTTGCGGTCGCTCTCGGTCCACTGCGGGCCGGGACCGGAGGAGTAGGCAGAGCAGCCCTCGGCAACGAGCCGCTTGCCCATGGCCGTGATCAGCGCAGAGCGCGGGGAGCCCTTGAAGTACGCGGCTCCGGGGAACGCGGCATAGCTCGGCTTCGGCTTGCTCGTCTTGAGCTTCTGGCCGGGCTTGATGACGTACGGCGGCTTGATGCCGTTCAGGTCGGCGAGGGTCTGCCACTTGATGCCGAGCCGCTTGCCGATGCCCGACAGGGTGTCGCCGGACTTCACGGTGTACGTGGACGAGCCCCCCGACCCGCCCGAGCCCGAGCCGGCGAGCTTCTTAGCCCGCGCGACGATCTCCGGGAGCTGTGCCACGATCCGGGTACCGGGGCACTGCGTGTGCCCGCCCCACGAGCTGCCGCCCATGGCGTGATAGCCGAGCCCCCGCCCGGACGTGCCGGACGCCACCTGTAGCGGTACGCCGTACGTCTTGTGGACCCACGCGAACACTTCGGCAACGCGGTCCATCTGCGCGGACGTGAGACTGTCCCCGCCCTTGCCCTCGTTCTCGATGGACAGCCACGACGTGTTGCCGTTCGCCTGTGCCCACGCCCGGTTGGCGGTGTCCACCCACTGATAGAGCGCACCGCCCTTGCCGGTGCCGAAATGGCTACTCGCCTTTGCCGCGGGATTGCGGAACCAAGAATCCGTCCCCGCGAGCGTGCCCGCCATGATGTGCACGACCAGGCCCCGGACCGAACTCTGTCCGCCCTTGGTGTAGTTGATTGGGATGGGACGCCACTGCGCCCCGCTGTACTTCGCCACTTTCCCCCCTGATTTGGGCATGAAAAAGCCCCGCCCGGTAAGCCCGGTACGGGGCTGGTGGTGCGTGTTCCGCGGACTATCCGCCGAGCTTGGCCACGGTGAGACCGGCGGCAACAACGGTTGCCACACCGGTAATCAGCGCGACCGGAACGACGAACTTCCCGCGCTCGCTTTCGAGTCCGCGAATGCGGGTCTCGTGATCTTCTAGGGTTTCGTCCACGGATTCCCCTTGCTGCCCGAGCCTTTGAACGTCGCCGCGGAGCCCCACAACTTCGTCATAGATTTCACGGGCACCGATACGGACGCCCAACGGGTCGTCCCGCTCGTCTTCCATGTCCCCCCTTGGATTAGGTCGGTGGGGGCGCATACGGACGCGTGGGCGGATCGGGTGTCAGTCCCGAATCCGTTGGTACCCCGTTGGCTTTCGTACCGCGGAGTGTGAGCGTTTGCGTGATCTTCCCGCCGCTCCCTTGGACCTTGTTCCCGATGACCCATGCGAGCGTGTCCAGTTTCGCCCCGGTGCTGTCCACCACCCGCACCACGTCCCCGAGTTGTATTCGGGGATCGGGCAGGATTTCCACGGACTGCAAAAGCGGGGGCGGGTAAACCCCGGCTTCCCGGAGTGCTACCGCGAGGGTGCTTGCGGACGTGGTGTCCTGTATCCAGCCTTTCGCGTCGTGCTCGTAGACCTGCACGCCGTAATAGGTCTGGCTTACCGTGTTCCACGCGGACCACAGCGAGGGCACCGGGTCATGCCGGGCAGCGTGCACCAGGGCGATTAGGGAAACGCCGTGGTAATAGACCGTGCTCGCCGACCGGTTCCGCATGGTGATGGTGACCGCCCCGCCGCTGCGGCGAACGCCGATCTCCACGGCCCCGGCCACCGTGGCGGACGTGGCAGCTGACCCGGAGCGGATGACCAGCCGGTTCGGGGAACCGGTATCCGCCGAGTACGCCGTTTTCGGGGCGCGCGGGTCGTACATGTCCTCATCGACCAGCACGGAGCGCGTGAGCGTCGCCCCTGCGGCAATGGCGACCGGCGCGGGACTGTCCCGGACTTGCGTGATGCCGTCCGCGGCGACCCGTGCCCAGTTCGACCATTTGACCGTGCAGTAATTCCGGCACGCGTCGATTTCCTCCGTCACCGTGAGCGCGCCGAGTTCCCGCGCGGAAGTCACCACCACGTCCGGCACGGTCGGAACCGTGGACCACCGGGTGTGGTTACGCCACCGGAAGAACCCGTCAGCGTCGAATTCCGCCGTGGCGAGCGTCGCGCGGGCAATCTCCGTGATCACGTCCCACGCGGAACCGCTCACCGCGGGAATAGCCCGCATGGGCAGTACCGGCATGTCCAGTGCCGCCGTGCGCTTCCATGTCCCCTCTTGCGTCGCCGTGGCAAGGTTCGACGGCTTCGCGGTCATCTGCGAGAGCTGGAAACACTCGGTGCGCATGTTCTGTACCGCGAAACTCACGGAGTAGAGCGCGCCGGCTGCCGCGGGAACCGTGCCGAATGTGCCGTTGGACAGAAAGTCCGGGCTCATCACGGAACCGGCCTGCGTGACGACCGGGGCAAGGGTGGGAACGCCCGTGGTGGACCAGGTGAGCCACCACCCGATATGGAACGTGCCGGGGGTCTTGAGCTTGTCCCAAGTCCACTGCAAAGCCTGGTTCTTCGTCGGGTCGATATTGGTACCCGACCACGCGGTGAGCTTGGCCGTGGTGAAGTTGACTTCCATGGTGACGTAATGCGGTGTGGCACCCGCGAGCCATTCGCTTTGGATTCTCACGGTCTGGTCGTTGAACAGGTTCCCGGCCGTGTTGGCCCAGAACTCGAACCACAGACCGTCAGAGCGTCGGTTGACCGGCAGCAGCGCGGGAATGTACGTGATCGTTGTGGGGGAGCTGAAACCGCCCTCCAACGCGCTTTCAAAAGGCGCGTCCGTCTTCTGCCAAAAGGTGCTGTCCCCGTTCATCCCTTCCAGATAGCCGACGTTCGCGGCAGCACCGCCGTGCAGCGAGGCGTAAAGGATGCTGCCCGCTCGCGGGGGCGGGGCGGTGTGAATGCCCGCACCCCGTAGCAGGTGGTCCACCACCCAGACCGGCGAGGCTGCCCCGGTCCACTTCCCGTTGAGATCGGACAGCGCGCCGTCCGGGCGGGGCAGCGCGGCGGGCTGCCGGACCCGCTCGGCACCGTCCAGCGCGGACAGCCGCACCAGGTCGGTACCGGACTCGGCGGACCGGTTGCGCACCGTGCCGCGGAACGCGTCGGAGGCATCACCGTTGATGCCCCACCCCGCCACGACCGATTGCCCCGGACGGGCCACGTCCCCCGACGAACGGGGAGCCCACGGCCCGTACAGGGCGGGAGCCGAGCGGCCTCCCGTCCCGGTCACGGTCACGTCCAGTTGGGCACTGGTGGACCCGCTGAAAGCGCGCATGGCGTCCGGTAGATCGGTGGCGTACGCGCGGTCAAGTGACCAGCTCTCCACCTGAGTTGACACGTCTTGCCCGCCGAGCCGGACCAGGTGGGAAGCCGTGCGCTCCCCGCTGTCCAGTGCGGCGGCAAGCGCCGAGCTAGCCGGTTGCACTACTGGTCACCTCCACCAGGTCCAAGCCGATATCCCGGAACGCGCCGTTGCCGTCCGCCGGGGCATGGCTGTACCCGGTGACGGACACAGCGGGGCAGCCCTCGCCCGCGGGACGCTCGCCCGCCAGCAGCGCGGCAGACGTGTCCCCGAGCGTGAACGCCGAACTCCCCATCTCCCAAAGCCCCTTGGCCGTGAACCGTGCGGCGGGACGGGCGTACGCGGCCCCGGCGGGCACCGGGCGGACCATGGGCACCGCGGGGGCGTTCGTGGTCCCGGTGGACAGCAGCGCGCCGGATGCGTCGAACCACTGAATGCGGAGCTGCCCCAGAGCCGCGCCGCCTGCCACCAGCCCCGGCGTCCACCATGTGACGGTCATGCCGGGGGCGACCGGATAGCCCGGCCACGTCGGGTGGTCCCAGAACAGATCGGGACCGTTGGCCGTGGGCACGTTCTCGACGGACACCGTGTTGGGGATGTACTCGCTGAGACTGCCCCCGTACAGGACGAAATCCGAGTTGGTCCACGACCACTTTTTCGGGCTGCCGCGTCCGGCTGCCTGTGCCGCGCCGAGCAGATTCCGCGCGAGCGGGTCCACGGCGGCAATGGGGCCGGGAGCGTCCACCCGCCGGGCGAGCCGGTCCAGGTGGTCAACGTCGCCGCGTTCCATGGCTTCCCACGACAGCTTGAGCCGGCGAGGGAGGGCCGGGGGTGCCCAGGTGGTCACACCCCCGGCAAGCGCGCGAAACTCGACAACCCCTAGGTCTGGTGCCCGCTCGAACGACTTGGCACCGTCCCGGATTTCCCGGAGCGCACCGGGGTTGCCAATCCACACCGGGAATCACCTCCTCGCTATCTGTCGGTTCCCGGCCAGTACGGCACGGGCTATTTCCTGTTCGCCGATCCTCAGCACCACGTCCCCGCTTTCCTGGCGCTCCGCTATCAGTCGCCGGATTTCCCGCAACAGTGCGTTCTCACCAGGAATACGGGCGGACGAGACTCGCCCGGCTGCCTTGACGGCTTCCACCTTCGGGACACTTACCATGGCCTTTAGGCGGGCATCCAATGCGGGCTGTTCGTCGTCAATACCTTCCATGACACCGGGAGGCAGCCAACGGCCGATCCGGTCCCGCATTAGACGGCTCGGGCTATTGATTCCGAGCGCCTTAGCGATCGGTCCGGGAATAGCGGATTTGGCCCAGCCGATGAGCTTGTCTTTCAGCCAACCGGTCATGCTCTTTACGCCGTTCCACAGACCCCGGATCAAATCGCCGCCCTTGGAGACGAGCAGCCGCCCGAAATTGCCGAGCGCCTTTGAAATGCGGCCCGGCAGCCCGCGCATCCAGTCCGTGAACTCGCCTACCTTGGCCTTGGATTTGCTGCCGAAGTCGGCCACCCAGCGGACGGCATCGACAAAGGCTTTTCCGAGCTTGCCGACAAATCCGATGATGTTGCCTATCCAGCTAATCGCGGTGCCGATCGCCGAGAACAGCCCCGAGAAAATCGGACCCGCGAGGCGGATGATCACCGGAATCACGGTGCCGAGAATTTTGGCCGCGAGCTGCGCGAGCCACGTGATAACCGTGGTGACCACGGAGATAACGGGTTGCGCTTTCTGGACCAGCTCGGCGAGCTTTCCGCCGATCATCTGAACGGCAGGAACAACGCGGCTCGTTATGAATTCCGCGAGGGCCGAAAGGATCGGCTTCACGTTCTCCAGAATTGCCGTATAAATCCGCATGGCCGCGGGGTAAACGTACTGAGTGAAGATCAGCGCGAGATTCGTAAAAATCGGGGCAAGCGCGCTATAGACCGCAGAGTAAAGCGCCATGAGCGCGGGGATAACCTGCGTCGAGACGACCGACCACACGCCTTGCATAGCGGGAAGCACGCTCGTTGTGAATTGCTGGACGAGCGCGGACACACTCGGCGCGAGAGTGTCCCGGATAGTCGTTCCGAGCCCCAGCAGCGTTGATCCGAAAGCCGCAATGGACTGTCCGCCGGCTCCGGACGAGAACGCCCCGAAGAACCCCCCGACCACCGTTTTAGCGGTGCTGAGCGCGGGACCTAGAACGTCCTTTGCCGTACTCGCAAGAGAGATCAGGGGCGGCAACACCTGGTTGCCTATGAAATTGGTTAGCGCTACCTCGGCGGTGCGCTTGAACTGCGTTATCCGGGCGGACGCGTTGTTGTGCAGCGCGTCACCCATTCTGTCGGCGGCACCCGCGGTATCCCCGAGAGCCTTTACCGCCGTTTTCGGGTCGAGAGAAAAAAGAGCCTGTCCAAGATCCTCGGCTTTCGTGCCAAAAAGGCCGACCGCCGCGGCGTTCCTTTCGGCGGGGTCCTTAATGGCCTTGATGCCGTCTAGGACTTGCTGCAAGCCTTGCTTAGCACCGGGGCCGCCCGCGGCTATCTTGCGGGTCATCTCCTCGGCGTTCAGCCCGATAGCCGAATACGCTTCGGCGCTCGCCTTGCTGCCGTCCGTCGCCCTGATCTGAAATTCCTTCAGAGCGTCGGCGACGGTATCCGTGTCCCTCGCGCCCGCTTGTAGACCTTGGGACATGAGCCCCATAGCGTCTTTAGCGGAAAGCCCGAGATCACGGAACTTGGTGGAATACTCGTTGAAAGTATCCGCCATGTCGTCGGCCCTCGGCCCCATCCGCTGCATTCCAGCGGTGAGCACGTCGAGAGCTTCCGTACCGTCCTTGGCCAGGCCGTTTTTCAATATCTGCCCGACGGCATTACTGGTCTGGCCCAAGTCGAGTTCAAACGTCTTGGAAAGGTCGGTGACCTTCCCCGTTATGGACTCGATCTGTTTATTGGTGGCGTCCGGCGGGAGGATACCCGCCCGCATGACCCCGGATACCGCGGTTGCGGCTTCGTCCACGGAATCCGTGATGCCGTGCGCGTAGAGCTGCCCCGCGGCTTCGCCGTACCGCTTTGCTTCGGCGGGCGTGCTGCCCAAGGATGCTTGGATCTTGCCGTTAATGGCGGTCTGGTCCAGCGCATCCATGAACCCTTTTGCGAGCACCGCCGCAGCGGCGAGGCCAACGGCAGCCAACCCGCCTTTCAGGACTCCACCCATTTTCCCGGTGAAGCCCTCGCCGGCTGCCTGCCCTCCCTCGTTTCCGGCTGCCTGTGCGGGTCCGGTCACCTGCCTTTGCAGTTCACCGGCGAACCCTTGGACTTCCGGAACGATGCTGACATAGCCCATTCCGACTTCAACGGCCATCAGTCCTCGCCCCGCTTAGGCTGGAAGCGGACGAGATATGCGGCGACTTCCCGCGGGTCTCGGTCGGTCCCGCCTATCCGCTCGGGGCGGACACCGGGGCGGGGAATCGGCTTCGGGCGACGGTCGGGCGTTTTCGCCCCCGCGTTCCCGCGCTGCCAATTCGCCTCGGCAAGACGGTCATGCACTGCGGCGAGTAGCTGAGTCTGGAGCGTCCAAACAAAGTCCTCGCCGCCCATTGCGCGCGCTAGTGCAGACTCCGCGGGGAGATTGAGCACCAGAGCCCGCAGGCGACGCCACGTAAGCCCCGATCCGGGTCTGAAAAGGTCTCGGATATCGGTGCTGTAGTAGCGCGCCAAATCGGCTTCTATGGCCTCCCCGTGCTCACTCAGGAGTCGGCAGAGGCCGGAGATTCCCCCACCGGGGCACCCTCGTGCTTCTGCCACTGCCTGAACAGCTCACCCAGCGCGGCGAGGGGGACAGGGATTGCGTCGAACTTGGACCACTGGTCGCCAAGTCCCGCCTTGAGCAGGGACTCAATGTCCCGCGCGGACGGGTTATCGACGTTGACCGCAGAAAGAACGGACTTGTCCAGTTCTCCCGCTGCGGGCATGGTGAATATGAGACCGGAGAGGGTGAAACGGAAAGGCTCCTGCCGAGCTTCCGCAACCCACACGTCAAGGTCAAAAGCGCTACTCAAGATGCTTACCTCTTACGGCGTAGGTGGAACGTTTCTGCGGGGCTTTACTCGGCGGGCTGTTCGGGCGCGCTCGCCCATGCGGGGTCGTTGCTGTACTTGTAGGCAACGGTCCCGTCCGGCCCCGGATAAGCCGTAATGGTCAGCTCGTAGGCAATGGCCTCATCACCCTTGTACGTAATGTCTCCGGTCTCGGAAACCTCGCCGTCCGGGATGACGATGCGGACGTGAGAGTTGCCGTCGATCACGTCGAATCCGAAAAAGCGCCGGTCCGGCCCGGGTGCCTTGATGGCAAGCACGGACTTGCCGGACGTGGTGACGACCTTTGAGCCCTTGTGGTACAGCTCAAGAACGGTCTTGCTGGTCTCAATGGCGGTGAACTGAAAGGTCATCTCGGATGAGCTGATGACCTTTCGGACGGTCTGCCCGCCCTGCCATCCCTTGATTTCGGTGGTGTCCGCGCTGTTGGACTCGGTAATACCGTCGTCGGAGATCCAGCCGATATCCGTCACGGCTTCCGGCCAATTGGTGGTGGAATCGGTCGGACCCTCGGTGTCCGGCGGGCCGACGTACGCGGCACCCGAAAGCGCAACGCGGACAGCGTTAGCGTTCAGAGGCATAGGTGTCCCCTTAAAGGTGAAAGTGTGGGAATTCAGAAAGCGCGTTTGGCGGTGCCGAGCACTCGCCCGCGCATGTGGATTTCAGCGGCGTACGCGTATCGCGCGTGGCCGGACTCGGGGTCCGGGAGCCACTGCGGGCCGCCCACCTCGTTCACGCGGTAGACGGTCACCCCGCCCCGGACACCGGGGATCACGCCGACCAGGGCGCGCACCAGGGCGCACAGGTCGTGCGCGTCGGCTTCGGTCTCGCCCCACGCGTGGAAGTCGAGGCGGGGCCGGTCGGATACCGGGGTCTGTTGCAGCCCGCCGAGCCGTTCGACGCGCACGAACCGCGGGGGCCGGGGCGAGGGGATGCGGGAGACCACGGGGACGGGTTCGCCGGCTGCCGCGAGGGCGGAGCGGAGATAGCCCGTCACCACGGCCACGGCGTCCGGCATGAGGATTGCGGGCCGGTTCAATCGGCACCGTCCATGCCCCGCAGCAGATCCCGCCGCGAGCCCTCCGCGTCGTTCTGCTTCTTGTAGTTGCCGATCACGGCAGCACGCCAACGGCGGGAGCCCAACGCCGAGTCCGTGCGGTACTCGCCCCCGCCTCCCTCGGCAGCCGACTTGATGCGCTCGGCGATCCGGCGCACTTCCGCCCCCGTGGCCGGGGTCTTCATGAACGAATTGATGCCGTTGCGGTTCGGTCGGAACCTCACCCGGTCACCTCCTTTAGCCGGGCTTCGGTGTGGTGGTGGCGACCGGCGAGGGTCCAGCGGGCAACGTCCCCGTCCACGTCCAGCAACCGCCCGAGGGCAACCACGCGGTCCCCCGGTGCTAGGTCGACATCGGCGCGGGTGCGGGTGACCAGTCGCCACCCGGTGACGACAACGGGGCGGTCCCCGGTGTCCTCGGTGGACGTGTCGGGCTGGACGCTCACCCGCCGGACGGTCGTCCTGGTCGCGCGGGACCAGTCGCGTTCCGACGTGGTGTTGCCGTACCGGTCCACCAGGAACGGGGCGCGCACCACCACGACGGTTTGGCGGTAGTGGACGCTCACAGCAGCGACACCACCGCAACGCGCTTGCGGTACCGGGCGAGTAGGTCCCGGTCCGCGGGGGCGAGGGATGCCCCGATGGTCTCGGCGGAGTACGTCACGGACACGCTGCCCACGGACTCTTGCCGTAGGTCTCCGGGGTTCGTGAGCACTCGTCCGGCGAGGGTGAGCACGACCGCGAGCACGTCACCGGGCACGGCCGTATAGCCGTGGGTGTAGGTGACGGTCACCGGCCGGTCGTCGGTCAGCCGAAGCCGGTCCCGGACGAGCTGCCACCGCTCGGCGGGGACGAGCTGCCCGCCCGCGCGCACCTCCTGTACGGACACCACGGGCCGTTGCGGCAGCACCACCCAACCCCCGTGCGGGTGGAGCGTCGCCGAGCTGGTCCCGCGGGTGAACGCCTGCCGTGCCTCGCGCCGCACGATGGCGGACGCCACGTCCAGCACCAGGGCAGCCGACTCGGGCAGCTCGTCCGGCTCGGTCTGCATCCACGCGCCGAGCTGGTCCACGGTGGCGAGGGCGGGCAATTCCATTTCGTCCGCCCCCTCTTACTTGATTGTCTGTGCGCCGCACGCCAGACACCGCGTGACGGTCCGGGCTGCCCCGCCCGCATCGAGAACCGGGAAGCTCTCCATACGGGCCGGGGCGTTGCACGAATCCGTGTGCGGAATCTTCGGGGCGGACGCCGTTGCACGCTTACGCGGCGGCAATTCCTTACCCCTTTCGGCTACTTGGCGAGAACGCCGTTAAGGCGGGCGGCAGCACGGCCACCGAACACAGCGAGACCGCAATAGAATTCGATGCGGGTCCGGTAAGCGGGCTTGGTCTCAAGCTGCCCGAGGTCATCGACCATGACCCCGCCGTTGGTGAGACCGGTCACGGCCTGGTCGTCCTCGGTCTGCCCGAAACGAACGGCGTAAATGGACGATGCGTCCTCGGCAGTGCCCTGCGTCTCCGTCTGCGGAAGAATGTCCGCGCCCGCGGCAGTGGTGCCGGGGTCAAGCAGCGGAATACCGTTGTAGGTCGGAACCCACTTACCGGTAAGCGCCTCGTTGACCATCTCGTATCCGCCGAGCCGGCGAGCAGCGCTCTTAATCTTGCTGATCACCTTGCGGTTCGCGTAGATCGCGCCGTTCGCGCTGGTCAGACCGGGAACGGTGGCAACAAGCTCGTCCAGCTTGTCAAAGAACGCGTGGGAGTCGTTCACCCCGTCGCCCACAATCGGGGCACCGTCGGCACCGGCCGAAATGACCTGCGCACCGGTAAGCCGCTTGCGGAGACCGTCAAAGGACTTGGCGTCCGTGTTGATATCGCCGTTAAAGAACGTCTCCTGGAACTTGAAAGCCGCCGCCTTGACCTTCATGCGGGTCTGAACGGCCCTCTGATCGTTAAGGTTTCCGCGGGTCTGGACAATGAAACGGTCAACGTCCGCGTCACCACCGAGAATGACCAGGCTTTCCGACTTCTGGTTTACCGTGCCGGTGGACTCGGTGTAGCCCTCGTTCACGCCACGGAAAGCCACGCCCGGAAGGCTCGCCTCCTCGTTGTAGGCGTACGCGTTGCCCTCAATGGGCAGCAGCGGAATACGGTCCAGAATGGACGACTCCTGAACGAAAGTCTCAATGACTCCGCGCTGAAGATTGGTCGTGCTGAGCTTTGCGGACTCGGCGAGCGAAAGCGCCATGAATACCCCTCCGTATGGGCATGAAAAAAGGGGCACACGGTGTGTGTGACCCTTGGAAGTAGTCGCAGGATCGTTCCTGCGGGGGTGGGCTAGCCGGCGGTGCCGTAGGCACTGCGGAGCCGGTCAAACGCCGTGGCGGGCTCGTCCTGGTCCGGCTCGGTGCTGCCGCGCTGCCCGCTGCCCACGTCGCCCCACACCGGGGCCGGGGCGGGAGCCTCGTTCGACGGGGCCGCAAGGTACGGCTTGTCCGCAACGAGCTTGTCCAGCGCGGCAGTTACCGCGGCGGTGTCCACGTCGCCGCTCTCGCCGACCAGACCGGCCACGTCCACCAGGGCGAGGGCGTCCGCGGGGTCACGGAGCCGACCAGCGGCAGCCGCCCGGATCTCCGCACGGACGAGCTGCCCCGTGAACTCGGAGCGGATCTCCTCGCGGAGCGCGTCAAGGTCGCCCGGCTTCTGCGCAGCGTTCGACCGGCGGAGCCGTGCGGCTTCCGCTTCGGCGGTCTCGGCGCGCTTCTCCGCGGCAGCTCGGGCGGTGCGCTCGGCGGACAGGTCGGCGGACGGCTCGCCCTGGTCGCCCTCGGGCTCCGTGCCGGTCGGCTCGTCCTGGCGCTCGTTGCCGGTCGGGGCCGGGGTGCCCTCGCCGGTCGGCTTGTCCGGACCGTTCGGGGCCGGGTTCGGGTTCGGGTTCTCGGGCATTCGCGCCCCTCCTATGTGATGTAGCCGTGTTTCCGGAGCATCGCTATTTGGTGCTCCCGGTTATCGCCAGCAAGTTTGAAGATGGTTTCCGGCATCAAGCGGGCTTCTTTGGCTCGCTCGTACCGGGCTCCGGGGTTCTTCTGGAAACCGGAATTCAGCGCCTTACCGCCGATGCCGCGTTTGGTCGTGCCCTCGGTCGTGACCCGCATCGGTCCCCGCCCCGTGGCAGCCGTGGCCATGCCGCGCCGCGCATTGACGATCTGCCCCAAGTCGGCCCCGTTCTCCAGGGCTTTGACCCCGGCCGCGCCGAGCCGCTTCCGTTGTTCCTCGGGGCTCATCTGCCGTATGAGGTCTTCCGGGCTGTCCGACGCGCGCCATTCCTCATCCGTCATGGGCTGCATCCCGCAGTCGCATTTGGGGTGCCGTTTGAAGCCGGTGGAATAGCTGTACTGCCGTCCGGCGAGGATGATGCACCGTGCGCACGCGGGGAGTTTCACCACGCGGACGTACGAGATACAGCGGGGGTGTGCTGCCATGGCAATGGACGTTGCCGCGCGGGCGGTGTCGGCAATCTGCGTGCCCGTAATCATGGCCATTTGGTTCAAGCCCCGCAGTGCGGCGGTTGCTTCGCTCTCCCCGAGGGCGAGAGACCGCGCGGTTGTGATGGCGGGCAGATACAGCAGCGAGACGAGCGGGCGGGCGTCGGACGCCAATCCGACCAGGGCACCGGGATTCAGCCGGGCGAGCGGGGCAGCCGGGGCACCCTGCGCCAACAGCGAGGCACTGACAAAGACTTCCGCCCCCTGCGCCACGGTCATTTGCCCGGCGGTCACCGCGGCGAGGATCTGCCGCCCCGCGTCCCCCTGCAATGCCGAGAGAATGCGGTTCGGCGGAACGTCGCCCCACAGGGCTTGTACGGCCGTGATGACGCTTTGGGATACCTGCCGGATCAACGAATGCCGCTCGGCTGCCAGTTCGGCAACCCGGCTCATGCCGCGTTGTCCGCGGGCTCGTCCTGGTCGCCCTGGTCCGGCTCGGCCTGGTCGGGCTTCTCGCCGAACAGCGCGGCGACGTTCGAGCCGAGAACGGCCGTTGCCTGGTCGTCCCGCATCCGCTTCCACCGGTCGATTTCGTCCGGGGTGACTCCGGGAATCCGCTCCCAAAGCGCTTCGTCCGGAACACCGATGGACTTCAACTTGACCAGCGCATCGGAGTATTGGGAGTCCGAGCGGAATTGCGGGTCACGCCAGACGACAGAGCCGATAGCGAGGGATTCGGCCCGTGCGGGCTCGCCGGCTGCCAGAGCTTCCAGCCGCATCACTTCGCGGAGCGCTGCCCCGAAGTGCCGTTGCCGCTCGGTCACCTTGGCCACTAGACCGGCTTCCGATGCGGCCAACGCGTCCGCACTTACATTGGTGAGCTGCCCCGTTAGGTACGTGGCGGGGGTGCGGGTCTGCGACGCGATGTGTTCAACCGCAGCGTCAATAACCCGGAGGTAGTTCCCGAGATCAGCGGCGGTGAACTCTGCTATTCGCGCGGTGTCCTTCTCCAGCCACAGCAGCCGGTCCGAGCGGAAGCGGTTAAGCGGTTCGTCTTCCTCGCCGACGACTTCCCCGGATTCGGGGTCCACGATTTCCCGAACGGGCCGGTCCGTGCCGAGTACCGCGCGGGCCGGTAGCGCGAGGTCATCCGACGCGGTGAGCAACTGCGCCCACAGGGTGTTTACCGCGTCCTGTAGCGGGAGCACGGTCACCAGCTCGGAGCGCGGGGACGCGTGCAGCCGGGAACGGTTGGGGAGTTCGACCAGCGGCACGGCCCCAAGCGGATTCTTGATGTGCGAGGGCTCACCGCGGGGAAGCCCCACCGTGCGGCCCGTCCACACTTCCGAACGCCCCTTGCGCTGCCACCGGTACACCATGTCCGGGGTAAACAGCGTGGCGAACTCCCACGTCCCGTCACGCCACGTCTTGAGCCCCGCCGAGCGGAGCCGACGACGGCCGGGCACGTACTCGACCACGGCGTTAGCGGCGTGCTCAAAAGTGATTTCGGTGTTGATTCCGTCGGGCTTCCAGACCAGGGCGTACGAACGTCCCGTGATCAGAGCCTCTAGCAGAGCTAGACCAACCTCAACATCACATTCGGACTTGCGCCATGCCTTCCCCGCGGCGTGGTCAATGGCCCCGTCTTCCAGCCGGAAGCCAATCGGCATGAGCCGTTCAACGGTGGCGTCCGGGACGGTCGCGCACCAGTTATCGGAAAAGTCCTTGAACAGTTCGCCGGCTTGCGCGTTGAACTCGGGCGACGCGAACAGCAACGGGCGTTTGCCCTCGTAGGCGTCCGACCACTTGCGGGCGTAGTTCTTCCGCCGCTCGATCTTCGCGCGGAGCCGGACCGTCATCTGTAGCGGGGTTTCCGCCATGCTCCCCCCTTTCCGGGCAAAAAAAAGCCCCGGTCGGCAGGAACCCGAACGGGGCGGTCTATGCGCTCGATGCGCGAGGACGTTTCAGCGGTCGCCGTACGTATCCGTCAAGTGCCATGACCGCAGCGGCGATACCGTCGATACGGGCGGACGACTTCCCGCGGTCCGGTTTCACCGGGCGCATGTTGTCGTTGCCGTCCCGGTACACCTCCACCACGGATGCATTCCAGCGCAACACCGGATTGCCGCCGTGGCGTATCCGCCCCTCACGCAAGAGGCGTTCCAGCTCTTTGCAGCCGGGGGACATGCCTAGATAGGTCTGCGCAATGGGCACCACATCGACACCGCGTGTCTTGGCTTCAATCCGCTGGACGAGCTGCCCGGCAAACATGCGGTCATAGCTGATGCGCTGCACGTCCAACCGGCGACAGTCAGCCACTATCTGTTTTTCGATGGCGTCATAGTCGATGGCGTCGCCCTCGGTAAGGGTTATCAGCCCCTCGGCTGCCCATGCCCGGATCGGAACCTGTAGTTGTTGTTCCAACTCGTCCGCGCGTTCCTCGGGCAACCAGAAACGGGCGACTAGTTCCAACTCGACACCGGGCGTGCGGGATTCAACCGCGAGGACCCACGCCGAAAGGTCGGACACCGCGGACAGGTCCACCCCGCCCCACGCGCGCCGATACCGGAACTTCTTGTCATTGACCGGCCCGTTGTTCGCGTCCCACAGCGTGAGCGTCAGCCACCGACTAGCGGCCCGCATACGCCTGTTGAGAGACAACCGGCAGAACGTAGGGAAGTAACTCGGCGTGCTCCGTGCCTTGTTCGCCTCACGGCGCATATAGGCGAGCGAGGGCGACGCACCCAAACCGGGATTCGCCTTACGCCATGTCGCCTCGCTGAAAGGGTCGTCCGATTCTTCGGCAGCCCAGATGACCCCGTAATGACCAGGGTCGGACACGATGCCGTCCGCGCACCGCCTCGTATACGTGTGCTTCTCGTCGTAAATGCTGCCCTCGGTGCCCTCATCAGCGGTCGTAATGTAGATGACCAAAGGTTGATCACGGGCACCGGTACCGGTCTCGATAGCGTCGATAAGGTCACGCCGTTTGTGAACGTGCACCTCGTCCACAATCGCGCCGCTCACGTTCAAGCCGTGGGCGGTCTCGGCGATTTTGGACAGCGCGCGGAAGATACCGCCGGTCCGCGGGACTCGGATAAGCCCCCGCAGAACCTCCACGCGGCCCCGTACGGCGCGCGACGTGAGCGCCATACGCTTAGCGTCGTCAAATACGCGTTCGGCCTGTGGCAGGCTGCCAGCAGCCGCGTATACCTCCGCCCCGATCTCTCTATCGGCGAGCAGCAAGACGAGCCCGATACCACTGCTAAGGGTGCTCTTGCCGTTCTTACGCGGAACCTCAATCCACGCCGAGCGGATGACCCGCACCGCGCGCCCCAACTCGGGGTCATGGGCAAGCCACCCGAAAACGGGGGCGATCACCCATACGACTTGCCACGGCGAGAGCTTCAACCGGGTTGAGCCCCAACGGCCTTTGGTGTGCTTGAAACTCTGGATAGCGTCGATGGCTCGGCGTGCGGACGGAACATCGAAATACGCGCCCGGTGCATCCTTGGCCTGTGCGGCGACGACCAGCGGGCGGGATTCGAGCGCTTCGGCTATGTCGTCCTCGGACAAGCCGAGTTCCCGCAGCGCGTCCACGGGGACGGGCAGAACGTCAGTCAAAGATCCCGTCATCCTCGCCCCCGCGGTCGTCCGGCGGAGTCAGCCGGCCACGCGCGGACGGGGACAAGCCGAGTTCTCCGATGTAGCGGGCAAGCTGAGTGCGGTACTGCCCGACAATCGTGGTTGCGCCGTTCTTCTGCCATCCGCGCTCGCCCTGCATGAGAATCCCGTTCGTGGAAATCTCGCGTTCGCACTGGTCGATACGGGCGACGCAAATGCAGTAGTCCGTAAGTGTGGCGGTGTCCACCGTGCCGATACCGGCCGTGAACTCCAGCACGGGGACGACGCGTTGCCACTCGCGGGAAGCGACTTCCCGGCACCGGGCGTTCACCGCGCGCTGATCTCCGGGCACGTCCGCGAACGTGTCCGTCCAGTCCGGTTCGGACAGCTCGGCGGGCGGAACCCGCACACCCTCGGAAACGGGGCGCTTGCCGGGGTTGCCCTCGCGGATCACCTGCAACGGCGGTGTCTTACGCGTCGGGTCTGCCATTCCCTCACCCCTCCCATGGGTCGTGAGTCGGTCATGCGGGCACGGCTGACACGCCGTTGTGCATGTGGTTGACGGTGGCCACGAACCCGGCCAACACCGGGACGCAGGGACCGGCGCAGAGCCCCGCGCAAAGGGCGGTAGCTGCGGCGCGATCTTTTTGCCTCCCTGCCGTTCATCTGCGGGCAGGCGGCGGGGTCACCCCCTGGTCGGGGTCACGAGCGGCGAGGCTGGACGCGCTCGGCTGCCCAACCTCCCGGCTGATGCTTCGCGGTCTCGCGGTTGTGGCACGTCGCGCACAGCGGACGCAGACGGAAGAACGCGTCAGGATCGGTGACGCCCCGAGCGACCAGCGAACGGCGCGACTCGGGGAAGTGGTCGGCGACCGTCGCAGCGCGAGAGCACAGCACGCACCACGGATGCGCGTACAGGTAGCGCGCTCGGATGCGCTGCCACCGTGTGCCGTAGCCCTTGGCCTTGGTCGTGCCCCTCGCCGCTTCCGCTTCCTTCGCATGGGTTGGACACCGGCCACCACGGGCGGTTAGCTCCGGGCAGCCGGGGACTGAACAAGGGGGGCGGGGTCTGCGGGGCATGGGGGATCACCTCCGACCGGGGGGATAGAGCGGCAGCCGGGGACTACTCGGCGCGCGGGAAGTCCTCGCCGGTCTTGGCCAAGTGGCAGTCACGGCACAGGGGTTGAACGTTGGTGTCCGTGTCCTCACCACCACGGGCGAGGGGCTGCACGTGGTCCACGTCAACCGAGCCCGCGAGGACGAGCGAGCCACACCGCGCACAGCGGGCACCACCACGGGCACCGACCAGAGCACGGAGCCGAGCGGCCCCCGAGAACACCCGCACCAGCACCGCGCGGCGAGCACGCCGAGCACGGACCGAAGCCCGGTTCTCGTAGAGCTGGTGGTGTTCCTCGCAGCGGCCCCGGCGGGTGGCGGGCTCGGGGCAGTCGATACAGCGCACGTCGCCCCCCCCCCCCGGTTGTCGTCGGCCTGGTCTTCGTCCTGGCGCTCGTCGTTGCGTGCCCGCCCCCGGACTCGAACCGGGGAACTCTGCCGATTGGTTACGGCGCACCTCTAGCCGTTGGGTCAGCGGGCGTGCGTCGTCCTCGCCGGCTGGTGCCGGTCCGGACACGGTGGGGAGACCACACGAGCTTGCAACCCCGTTCAGCGCCCCCGGTCAAGGGGCGGTTACTGATGGGCGGTGTGGTCTCCCCGCGCTCTGCCTCACGACCCCTGCGGCCACCCCGTACGGGTGCGTGGTGCACGGGCAGAGCATCGGGTGAGGGCCGGGCACTCGGTCCGCCCGTTCCGGGTCGGTGGGGTGCGCGGTAGTCCCTGGTCCCTCTCCCGGAAGTAGTAGGGACGGAAGGTCCCCCGCACCCATCAGGGTGGGGGTTCCTCGCGCCGTACTTGCTTCCGGAAGGAGTAGGGACGGAAGGTCTCCCGCGCCGCTCGGGCTCCGGGTGCTCGTCTCGTCCCTGTCTCCGGAAGTGGTAGGGACGGAAGGTCTCCCGCCGGACCGAGCCATGACGGCATGACGGTTGGGATGCCGTTTTGGTTTCTCTCTATTTTTTCGTGTTCATTCAAAAAGTAGCTTTAACCGTCATACCGTCATGGCTCCGCCCGCTGGTCGTCCCGCTGCGGGCTCGGCTCGTCCCAATCCTTGTCGAACGCGTGGGGGTCCGCCTCCAGCCGGGCGAGGGCTTCGCCGACGACCGTGCAGGGTTGGCAGTCGCAGGGGGCAAGGGCCGTTCCCTGCTTCCGCAGCCACACCGCGTACAGCTCGGGTCCGCGCTCGGCGGGTGCCCCACGGCTGATAGCCGCAGCGGCGAGCAACCCGGCCCGGTACCCCTCTTCCCGCTCTCGCCTCTCGGGCGGTACGCCGAGCGTCTTTCGGTGGCTGTCGATGCGGTGCACTGCGCGGAACAGACGAGTCATGCCGCCACCCTCGCGGGCACGGTGACCACGGCGCTAGGAAGTTGCGGGAACTTGCGGACGCACGAAAGCCCCGGCGGGTCACAGGGACCGGCCGGGGCTGTCAGAGGGCGCGGGAGCGGCTAGACCTTCGCTGTCCACCCGCGGACCGGCGGACGCTCGCCGGCTTCGTCCGCGTAGCTGATCACGTCCGCTACGCGCTCCGCGGTCTCGTTCTCGCCCCGCTCGTCCAGCTTGAGCGAAAGCACCCCGAGGGCGGGAACGGTGTTCCCGGTGATCTCTCCCGTGGCGTAGAGCCGCGCGATAGGTCCCCCGTCCCGATGGGGCCGCAGGATCATGCGTACGTCGTTGTCGGTCAGTGAGTCCATGCTCACGAGCCTACGGAGCGGCCCCGGTCTGGTGTGGCCACTCCGTAGGACGTGAAACATGAAACTCTGCGCCGCGCTCACGCGAGGGCGGGCACCAGCTCGGGGACACTCTCGGGGACCAGCTCGGCGAGCGGGGCGGGCTCGGGGTGCTCGCGGGCGGGCTCCGGGGCGGACTCGGCGAGGGTGTGCACGGGGGCGGGCTCGGCGAGCCGTACCGCGCTGCCCGGTGCCGGGGGAACGTCCGTACCGGTCTTCTCCGCTTCCACGTCCGCAGCGGCTACGGCCACACCTTCCGCGGCGGGGTCCAGCTCCCCGGACATGGTGAAGTCCACGCGGGACGTGTCCAGCTTCCGCCACCCGCCACGGGTGCCCCGCCGTACGTCCAGACGAACCCCGGCTTCATTGAGCATGGCTCGCCGACCCGCGGTGTCCTTCTCCGCCCACTCGTCCGCGAACGTGCGGCCCGTGGGGGTCACGATGCGCTGTGCTTCGCGCTTCTCGCGGGTCTCCAGCTCGGCAATGCGCGCGTCCAACGCGTCCGCCCGTTCCTGCCACGCTCGCGCGGCGTGCTTGGACTTCTGCCGCCCCTGCTGTGCCTGGTGCTCGTTGAACTCGGCGAGGGTGGCGCGTAGCTCGGGCTCGGGGTCATAGCCGGGTATCTCGACAACGTGTGTCGTCTGGACGGAGCCGACCCGCCGCAGGAACTCGGCGGTCACGTACTCGTCCGCCCAATCGCCCCTGATGTTCGCGGACTTCTCGCACTTGAACCCGCGCGAGTACGGGTTGCACTTGTACGTGGGCCGCTGCTTGTTCTCCTGCTTGTTCAGGTACATGCGGCCCCCGCACGCGTCGCAGTGGATCACCCGGAGTAGAAGCGCGTCCGTGTCCTTGCGGTCTCCGGTGTCGATGCTGCGTTCGTCCAGTACCGCGCCGATGCGGTCGAACTCCTCGCGGGTCATGATCGGCTCTGTGGTCGCCATGATCGGGTTGCCCTCGGTGTCCCGGACGGGCTTGCCGCTGTGCATCTTCCAGCCGAGCAACGTGGGGTTGCGGAGCATCCGCGTAATGACCGCCGGGTTCCACAGGAACCGGTCCTTCTTGAGCCCCTTCACACCGCCCGTCTTGCCGCCGGTCTCCCGCCCCTTCTTCACGGCCCAGTGATCACGCGGGCTCGGCTCGCCGTCTGCGTTGAGCCCCACGGCGATAGCCGAAACAGTCTTGCCTTCCAGCAACTCACGAACGATTCGTTCAATGACCTTGACGGCATCGGGGTCCGGTACGAGCGTCCAGCCGACCCCGCCGAACTCTGCGGGCATCGGGGCGGGCATGTAGCCGTACGGCGGACGACCGCCACCACGCCACCGGAGCGGCATCCGGCGAATGGCTGCCATGGCACCCATGACGCGGTCTTTGATGCTCTGCGCTTCCACCTGTGCGGCAAAGGCGAGCATCATCATTTGGAATTCCGCCATGGGGTCCATGGGGTTCCGGAAGTCAAAGACGAGCTTGCCCCCGCCGATGCCCTCGGCGAATACCAACATCTTTCGGTGCTGCTTCGCCCACTTGGCAAGGTCGTGCATGTCGCTCATGGACCGGATGGCACGGTCAAACCGCCACCAGACAAGAACGTCGTACAGCTCGGGACGGTCCAGCCACCCGCCGAGCGCGGGACGGTCGAACGGCGCAATCTTGCTCGCCGACACGTCAAGGTCCACGGCTTCGCGGAGCGCGTCACCGGTCCCAAAGTCGATGTTGAGTTCTGCCGCAACCTTGTCGTCTGCTTCGCGCTGCCGCTCGGGGCTGGTGGTCTCGTCAGTGAGGACGGACAGGCGTACGCACCGCACACCCCGCAGGGTCTCGGTTTCGTAGACCGTGCCCGCGAGGGGGTTTCTTGTACCGGTCGTCATCCCCTCGGTAGGGACGGACGGTGCCCCGTTGTGGGGCTTGACCAGGACCGATGCCACCATGCCGACACTCCAGAACCGCTAGAACGGAGTGTTGGGAGA
>NZ_JBSGSG010000089.1:0-40098 GCF_053606765.1 Streptomyces sp. NPDC055189 | reverse complement strand
GCCCCGGATGTTCCGGGGCCCCTCGCCGCGTCCAGCTGCCCTGCTGTCCCGCTGTCCCCCGTCCGTGTCCGGACGCCGGGTGCCGGTCAGTAGATGTTGGCCTCCACCGCCGGGCCGTCGCCCCGCGTGCTGTTGATCTGGGCCCGCAGCGAGATCTCGTCGTAGACGCGGTACTCCCGCACGATGCGGCCGTCCTGGATCAGGAACTGGGAGACGCCGAGCATCGTCACCGGCTGGTTGGTCAGCCGGCCGAAGTCCGGCGTGCCCCGGTAGGTGCCGTGCATGGTCCAGGTGACGGCCACCCGCAGGCCGGCGTAGCGCGGCGAGAAGTTGGTCTGCACGTCGCGGACCTCGAAGCGGGCGTCGGGGAAGGCGGCGACCAGGGCCATCAGGTCGCTCTGGTAGCGCTCGGGGCGGATGACGGTCCGGTCGCCGATCGTGTGCAGGAAGAGGTCACGCGTCATGAAGTCGTTGACCTTCTGCAGCCGCCGCTGCGTCCACACCTCGTCCATGAACTCCAGGACCATCTCGCACTCGGGCCGGAACTCGTCGGGCCGCGGCCCGCTGACGCCGGCCAGCAGGACGTCCTTGGGCGCCTCCTCGGTCATCGACCCGCTGTACCCCTGGAACTGCAGCTCGCGTGCCGCCTCGTCGGGGTCGATGCCGCGCTGCAGACAGGTGGCAAGCTCGTCGCGGACCACCCACTCCTCGACCATCCGGCCGCGCCGGTAGAGGCAGTTGGCGACGGTGCGCTTGCGGATGCGGATGTTGCGCCCGTCGACCAGGTGCTCGTCGGCGGAGAAGACGAGGTGCGAGCTGAGGAAGGCGTCGTTGCCGCGCGCCTCCCACACCACGTCCTCGGCCTGGCCGATGTGACCGGGCGTGCTACCCATGCGCATCGTCGTGCCCTCGATCACGCCGTCGCGGCCCACCACGGTGCCCAGGCTCGTGTGGACGATCGAGTCCGGCTCGTAGTTGTCGACGATGTAGGAGATGTCCCGGCCGACCCAGATGCGGTCGGTGACCTCGCGGATGAAGTCGTCGGGGTCGTTGTAGGGCAGGTAGGCGACGGGATCGAGGGTCATGAGGGGTGCCTTTCTCTGTCTGTCTGTCGGGGAAGTGCGCCGTGTAAGGCGCTGCGTATGCGTATGTATACGAATGCGGGGCGGGAGCCGGTCAGGAGGCGAACTTGTCCGCACCCAGGTGGGTCCGGTACGTCTCGGTCATGAAGGTGCTGATGGTCACGAGGGCCAGGAGCGCGGCGGCCGCGAGGTAGACCCACACGGCGTAGATCGAATCGAAGCTGGTGACGAGCAGGGCGGCCACGAAGGGCGTGATGCCCATGAAGATGGAGAACGAGCTGTTGTAGGCGATGGCGCTCGCGCTGAACCGGGAGCGGGTCGCGAAGAGTTCGGCCGTGCAGACCGTGACGATGCCGGTCAGGAAGAACTCGGGGACGATGTAGATCAGTTGGCTGGCGACGGCCGCGCCGAAGGTGCCGCCCTCGCCGACCCGGAAGGCCAGGGGGACCAGGACGATGCACGCGACGGCACCGGTGATCAGCATCGGTTTGCGGCCGATCCGGTCCGAAATGGCGCCGGCCAGCGGCAGCAGCGGGATGAGTACGGCCACGGAGATGGCGTTGGACGTCAGGGCCATCCAGCGCGGCAGGCCCAGCGTGCCGGTCAGGTACTCGGGATAGAACGTGACCCAGCTGTAGGACAGGATCGCGAGCATGATCGAGACGCCGCAGTAGGCGAGGATCGGCCGCCACTGCGTGCGCAGCGCGTCCCGGATCGGGGCCTTGACGACGTCCGCGCCGTCCTCCGTGGCGCGCATGAACTCGGGCGACTCCTCGATGCGTCCCCGCAGCCAGATCCCCACCGCGCTCAGCGGCAGCGCGATCAGGAACGGGATGCGCCATCCCCACGACTCCAGGGCGGGGCCCTGGAAGACCCAGCTGGTGAGAGCCGCGGTGCCGGCGCCGGCGAGGATGCCGGCGAAACAGCTGTTGGAGGCGTACGAGGCGTAGTAGCCGCGGCGCTTGGGCTCCGCCCACTCCACGATGAACGCCACCGCTCCGACGTACTCGCCGCCCGACACCATGCCCTGGATGACGCGCAGGAACAGCAGGAGCAGGGGCGCGAGGACGCCGATCTGCTGGTACGTGGGCAGGGCGCCGATCAGGGCGGTGGCCACGCCCATGAGCACGATGGTCCACAGCAGTGTCTTCTTGCGGCCCACCCGGTCGCCCCAGCGGCCGACGAGGGTGCCGCCCAGCGGGCGGAACAGGCAGGCGATGGCGATGATCGCGTACGTGCTGAGGACGGCCACGGCCTGGTTGCTCTGCGGAAAGAAGGCGGGGGCCAGGACCGGCGCCATGTAGCCGTAGAGGCCGTAGTCGAACTGTTCGACGAAGTTTCCGATGCTTCCCGCGCCGATGGCTCGGCGTATCGCTATCCGCTTTTCCGCCTCGGTCCCTTTGGGGCCGGCTGCGGTGGTGGGCGGCGCTACAGCGGACATGGCTTCTCCGTTCGCGCGGTTTCAAGGTTATGCATACGTATGAACTTCCGCCGAACACTAAGGAGCGCGACGGAGGCCGTCAAGAGGTGGAGTGATGCATTCCGGCAGGTATCCGGGCGGCGTGTGCGGGCGCGGCCCGTCCGGCTCCCGACAGGGCATGTCAGGAGCCGGACGCGGCCGTGCGGCGTCACGCGCGAGGGCCCTTCCCCTCGCCCGGCACAGGCGCGGCGAGGGACCGGAAGGTGTCCATCAGGACGTGGGCCATGTTGTAGAGCACCAGGTGCGCCCCGCCCCGCTCGGCGGCCCTTGCCGCCTCCAGGCCCGGCACAATGGCCATCACCGACCTGCCGGCCTGCCGCGTGGCCCGGTGGGCCGTCGCGACCAGCGCGTCGACCTTCTCCTGGCCGGGAAAGGCGCAGTCCGCCGCCAGATCGGCGGGGCCCACCAGGACCGCGTCCACCCCTTCCGTGGCGGCGATCTCCGACGCGGCGGCGCAGGCCCGCTCCGTCTCGATCATCACCACCACCAGGGCGTCGCGGGACGCGGCGACATGCTCGGCCGCCGTGACCGTGCCGAAGCGGCCCGCTCTGCTGTACGTCGCGAAGCCCCGGGTGCCCAGGGGCGGATAGTGGACCGAGGCCACCGCCCGCCGGGCGTCCCGCGCGTCGTCCACGTGCGGATGGATGATCCCCGCTGCTCCCAGATCCAGGCAGCGCAGGGCCAGGGCGGGCTCGGAGGTCCCCACGCGCACCAGCACGTCGATGCCCTGTGCCGCGGCCGCCGTCAGATGGTGCTGCAGGAGTGCGGTGTCGGCAGGGCCGTGCTCGCAGTCGATGACCACGTAGTCCAGGCCCGCGACCCCCGCCATCTCCACCAGGGTCTCCGAGGGAAGCCGCACCAGCGCGCCGTACAACCGCTCGCCGGCCGCGAGCCGTTCCTTGAGCGAGCGGCGTCGCGTGTGCGAGCCGGGGGCCGGGCGTTCCGTGTCGGCGCCGCCGGGAAGGCGGCGCTCTGCTTCTCCCGCCGTCACCGCGCGACCATCCCCGCCGAGAGGTCGATGTCGGCGCCGCACAGGCCCGGCATCCGCAGCATCGCGCCGACCGCGGCGCCGACCTCCTCCTCGGTGACCATCCGGCCCAGCGCCGAGCGCGAGACGAACGCCTCCTCGGCCTGCGCGTAGCTGCCGCCGGTGCGCTCCGCCTCCAGGCGGAAGTTGCGCTCCATCCTCGGGCCCGAGACGGGCCCGGGAGAGAGGGAGTTGACCGTCACGCCCGCCGGGCCGACCTCGCCCGCCAGGGTGGTGGTCAGTCCGATGACCGCCATCTTGGACGCGCAGTAGGGCGTGCGCCGCAGCAAGGGGCGCTTGCCCGACACCGAGGCGATGTTGATGACGTCGCCCGCGCCCCGCGCCGTCATGGCGGGCAGGAAGGCGCGGCACATCAGGAACACGCCGCGCACGTTGACGTCGAACACCTCGTCCCAGTCGCGGGCCGAGATCTCGGTCAGGGGCGCCACCGGCCCGGCGATTCCGGCGTTGTTGACGAGGATGGAGATCTCCTCGTCCGCGAGGCTCTCCGCCAGGGCCTCGACGTCGTCGGGCCGGGACACGTCGCAGACCCGGTGCACGACGCCGGGGCCCAGGCGCGTCGCGGTCTCCTTCAGGGCCTGCTCGTTGCGACCGGTGATCACCACCCGGGCTCCGTCCGCGAGGAGGGCGCTCGTGATGGCGGCGCCGAGTCCGCTGCCGCCCCCGCTGACCAGGGCGGTGCGCCCGGCCAGCGGTCCGGCGGGGGCGCTCATGCGCCGGCCTCGTCGTTCCAGGGCAGCGTGCCGTTGCCGTACTTGGCCGCGCGCACGTCGCCGGAGCGGGCGTGCCCCTCGAACAGCTCGACACGTGCCGCGCGCCCGCACACCTCGCCGAGCAGCGCCGACGAGGAGGTGTCGGTGACCTCCTGGTAGGTGACGGTCTTGAGGTACTTGCCCACCCACAGGCCGCCGGTGTAGCGCGCGGCCCCGCGGGTCGGCAGGACGTGGTTGGTGCCGATGACCTTGTCCCCGTACGAGACGCAGGTGCCCTCGCCCAGGAAGAGCGCGCCGTAGTCGCGCATCTTGTCCAGCGCTTGGCGCGGGTTCTCCGTCAGGACCTCGACGTGCTCGCTGGCGTAGGAGTCCGCTATCTCGAAGGCCTCGTCCAGGGAGTCCGCCACGACGATCTCGCCGTGGTCGCGCCAGGCGGGACCGGCGAAGTCCTTGGTGGGCATGCCGGGAAGCAGCCGCTCGATGTGGCGCTCGACCGCGCGGCCGAGGTCCTCGGAGGTGGTGACGAGCACCGCGGGGGAGTCCGGGCCGTGTTCGGCCTGCGAGAGGAGGTCGACGGCCACCACGAACGGGTCGGCGTTCTCGTCGGCGATCACCAGGATCTCCGTGGGGCCCGCGAACAGGTCGATGCCGACCTCGCCGAACAACTGGCGTTTGGCCTCGGCGACGTACGCGTTGCCGGGCCCCGCGATCAGCGGCACCCGGCCGACCGTCTCGGTGCCGATGGCCAGGGCGGCCACGGCCTGGACGCCGCCCAGCAGGTAGAGCTCGTCGGCCCCGGCCAGATGCATGGCCGCGACCGTCGCGGCGGGGATCTCGCCGCGGATCGGCGGGGTGCAGGCGGCGACGCGCTCCACCCCGGCCACCTTCGCCGTCACGATCGTCATGTGCGCCGAGGCGGTCAGCGGGTAGCGTCCGCCCGGTACGTAGGCGCCGGCGCCGGCCACGGGAACGTGCCGGTGACCGAGGCGGACGCCGGGCAGGGTCTCGATCTCCACGTCGTGCAGCGAGTCGCGCTGGGCCTGCGCGAACGTCCGCACCTGCTGCTGGACGAAGCGGATGTCCTCCAGGACCGTCTCCGGCACGCCGGCGACGATCTTCCTGATCTCGTCCGGGGAGAGGCGGAAGGACTCCGGGCTCCAGTTGTCGAACTTCTCGGAGTACTGGCGGACCGCTTCGTCACCCCGCTCGCGGATGTCGTCGAGGATGGCGCTGACGCGGTCCGCGACGTCCGCGCGGGCGGCGCTGACCGTGCCGGCGGGGACGGGGGACTTGAGGAAACGAGGCATGACGGCTCTTTTCTCAGGGGTTCTGGGGGTTCTTGAGCTGTTGGGGGCGGGTGTCAGAGGGCGGGCCGTGTCGGGCGTCAGTGCGTCGGGAGCACCGGCGGACGTGTCTGCTGCACCCGGCCGAGCAGGTCGCGCAGTGCGGTGGAGACGGCGGAGGGCTGCTGCCAGGGCAGGAGATGGCCCGCCTCGGGGACCTCGCGCAGTTCGGCAGCCGGCAGCGCTCCCGCGATGACCCGGTGGAAGTCCGGCGGGCACAGCGCGTCGTGCGTCCCGGACAGGACCACGGCCGGGCACCGGGCGCCGCGCAGCGCGTCGCTCGCGTCCCGGCGAGTCGACTGGGCTGCCAGCTGGGCGCGCGCGGCCCGGGGGCCCACGGCGTGTGCCATGCGCCGGTAGCGGTCGCCAGAGCCGCTCGCCGGACGGGGCGTGGGGAACATGCCGGGCAGCGTCTGTTCGACGACGTCCGCGAACCGCCCCTCGGCGATCAGGCCGTCCATCGCGCGCCAGGCCGCGTACTGCTCGGGGCGCGGCGCGCCCGCGTTCGTCGACATGACGCAGAGTCCGGCGATCCGTTCGGGGGAGCGGCGCAGCGCCTCGAACGCGACGATGGCGCCCAGGCTGAGACCGACCACGACGAACGGGCCGGACACGCAGGACAGCAGGTCGTCGGCCAGCGCCCCGATGTCGGGCTTTTCCAGTTCGAGGTGCAGGACCGGGTGGCCCCGGGGGAAGTCGACCTCCGCCCACAGGCTCGGGTCGCACAGCATGCCGGGGACCACCACCAGCGGCAGCGGTGGCGGCGGCGCTGCGGTGCGCGGCACGGCGGTCACCAGCGGCGCGCGGAGCGGGGCAGGAGGGCGTAGGGGGCGACGTACCCGTTGTGGTCGATGCCCAGGCCCGCGTCGGCGGCGCACTTGGACACTTCCTCGTCCCAGTCCAGGCGGACGCGGCCGTCACCGGAGTTGACGACCATGAGGTCGCCGCGCTCCTCGCCGACGTTGCGCAGGGTGCGCCAGGCGTCCTGCGGCACGGAGAGCATGTCGCGCGGGCCCAGCTGTACCGAGACGGGGTCGGTGCGGTTGAGGGTGACCTCCCACAGACCGTCCTTGACGATCAGGGTCTGGGTCTCCTGCTGGCGGTGCAGGGAGACGCCCTGGCCCGGCTCGGCGCGCAGCCAGGCGACGTTGTGGCCGTGCGGGTTGAAGATCCGGGGCTCCTGGTGCAGGTCCTCGGTCATGCCGTAGCCGATGACGCAGCTCAGCTGCACGCCGCCGCCCGGCAGGGTGCTGTCCAGGAAGGGCCGCTCGGACCAGATGAGTTCGTCGCCGGCCGCGACACGGCGCTTCATGTCGTCGACGCCGTAGTGGCGCAGCCGGTCGATGTACTCCCGGGTCATCGGCTCGGTCAGTTCGGTGCCGGGCGGGATCTCGTCGCCGGCGACCGTGTCGATCAGTTGGTTGTCGGCCGTCAGGTACAGGCCGTGGCCCTCGGCCTCGCGCAGGACCGACGGGCCCCAGATGATGCCGCCGGTGTGGTCCATGCCCAGGACGGTGAACATCCAGCCGTCGTCCGGGCCGGTGTTGGTGAAACCGCGGAAGATCCAGGTGGGGATGGAGGCGATGTCCCCGGCCTTGAGCAGGAGCTCGCCCTCGGTGCCGTCGGCGCCCCAGCGCAGGAGGTACTCGCCCTCGGTGCAGACGAACACCTCGGCCGTGTAGTGCAGGTGGAGGTTGTTGGTGATGCCGTGGGGCATGGCGGCCGCACCGATGTTGTAGCCGTGCGGCAGCCGCAGGTTGACGTGCTGACCGGCGGCCTGCGAGACGCCGGGCCCGATCATCGCGTAGTTCTCCTTCCGGTCCGAGCCCGGTGTACGGCAGTCGATGAAGGCCTGGTTGCAGGAGACGAAGTCGCTGCGGCGGACCGTGCGGCGCCCCAGCTCGGCGGTGGACACGACGACGTCAGGCATGGCTGCTCCCTCGAATGGAATACGTATGCATTTCCATGACAGGCCCTGTGCTGTGCGATGTCAAGGGGTCACGTGGTGCGGGTTGCGGGCGTAGGGTGCGCGGGACCTGTGTCGGCGCATAACGGGGAAGGTGTTGCGGAGCGACCGCCGGTCCGCTTGCGGGCCGGGCGGACGGGCGCCGTTCCCGGCGGGTGCGGCGCGGGTCGTGAGGGGCCGTGCGCGCCCGGCGGACCCGCCCGCCGGGCTGGTGCGACATACGTATACTGATGAATCGGACGCCGGGGTGGCGCACCGGTCGACGAGGAGAGGGCCGATGGCGATCACGAGTCACGACGTGGCGAGACTGGCCGGCGTATCGCAGCCGACCGTCTCCCGCGCCCTGCGGGACGACCGCCGGGTGTCCGCGGCGACCCGCGAGAAGGTCCGCCAGGCGGCACAGGCCCTGAACTACGTGCCCAGCGAAGCGGGCCGCACCCTGTCGACCCGGTCCACCCGGCGTATCGGAGTGATCGTCACCGACCTGACGAACCCCTTCTACCCGCATGTCATCGCCCCCCTGCACGACGAGCTCCAGGCCCTGGGCTACCGGATGATGCTCCTGACCGAACGCTCCGACGAGGCGGTGGCCGAGGAGAAGCTCCTGGACCAGTCCCTGGACGGCGTGGTGCTGGCGACGGCCACCACCGACTCCGCCCTCCCCGCACAGCTCGACCGGCGCGGCATGCCCTACGTCTTCCTCAACCGTGAGACGGGCCGTCGCGGCGACTACGCCTCCGTCGTCGACAACGAGGGCGGCGGACGCCTGGTCGCCCACACACTCGCCGGGCTCGGACACCGGCGCATCGCCGGCATCTTCGGCGCGGCGAACACGACGACCGGACGCGACCGCGAACTGGGCTTCCGCCTCGCCCTGGCCGACGCGGGCATCGGCCTGCCCGAGGACCGGGTGGCGCGCGGCGCCTTCGAGTACGAGACCGGCTACCAGGCGCTGCCCCGGCTGCTCGACGCGGCCGAGACGCCCACGGCGGTCTTCTGCGGCAACGACGTGGTCGCCATCGGAGTCCTGAACGCGGCACTGGCGGCCGGCATCCGGGTCCCCGACGACCTGACCGTGATCGGCTTCGACGACCTGCCCATGGCCTCTTGGGAGGTGTTCCGGCTGACCACGGTCCGCCACGACCTGCGGGAACTCTCGCGTCAGGCGGCGCGCCTGCTCGTACGGCGCATCGACGGCGACGCCGACCCCGACGGCGAACGCCTGGTCCTGCCGACCGAGTTCGTGGAGCGGGCCACCCACGCCCGGCTCCCCTGACGCCTCGCCCTCGCCCTCACCTTCACCCTCGCCCGGCCGTCACCGCGGTCGGTCGGTTGCCGTGCCGCCGCTGTCGCAGCACTCCCACGGTGACCAGGATCGCGGCCAGGGCCAGGGAGAGCCACAGTTCCAGACGGTGGCCGGGCAGCACCGCCATGAGGACGAGCACCCCGGCGATGAAGGCGATCGTGGCCAGGGTCAGGTAAGGGAAGGCCCACATGCGCACTTCGGTGGGCTGCGGCTCCTTGCGCCGGGTGGCGTACTGGGTGATGGCGATGACCATGTACATCATCAGGGCGATCGCGCCGCTGGACGCGATGAGGTACGTGAAGACGCTCGGCAGCAGGTAGTTGGCGATCACCGCGGCGACGCCGATGACGGTCGAGGCCAGGACCGCGTTACGGGGCACACCGGCCGCCGACGTGGCGGCCAGGGCCGCGGGGGCGTCCTGGCGGCGGGCCAGGGAGAACGCCATGCGCGAGGCGGTGTAGATGGCCGAGTTGAGGCAGCTGCTCACGGCCACGACGAGAACCACGTCCATGATCAGTCCGGCGCCGGGGATGTTCATCCGGTCCAGGACCGCCTGGTAGGAGCCGTCGGCCAGGGCGTCGGAGTTCCACGGCACCAGGCTGACCACGACGAAGATCGAACCGACGTAGAAGAGCCCCAGGCGCCACACGACGGCGCGGACGGCCTTCTTGATGTTCTTCTTCGGTTCCTCGGACTCCGCGGCGGCGATCGTGACGATCTCGCTGCCCTGGAAACTGAACATCGCCGTGAGCAGACCGGCGAGCACGGCCACCCCGCCCTTGGGGGCGAACCCTCCCTCGCTCCACAGATGCGAGACGCCGCTGGCGTCCGACCCGGGAAGCACCCCGAAGATCGCGAGCGCGCCGAGCACCAGGAAGGCCACGATCGCGACGACCTTCAACAGGGCGAACCAGTACTCGAACTCCCCGTAGTTGCGCACCGCCAGGAGATTGCTTCCCGCCAGCAGCGCGATCATGGCGAGCGCCGGAATCCAGCTCGGCACCGACGTCAGGCTCGCGATGACCTCGCCCGCGGCGATGGCCTCGATGGGAATGACCAGGATGTAGAACCACCAGTACAGCCAGCCGATGGAGAACCCGGCCCACCGGCCCAGGGCGCGGTCCGCGTAGGTGGAGAACGAGCCGGTGTCAGGGTTGGCGACGGCCATCTCCCCGAGCATCTGCATGACGAGCACCACCAGGGCGGCGGCCAGCAGGAACGAGATCAGGACAGCCGGACCGGCAGCCGCGACGGCGGTCGACGAGCCGACGAACAGACCGGCTCCGATCACGCCGCCGATGGAGATCATGGTGATCTGGCGGCCCTTGAGGCCCTGTTGGAGCGCGGGGCCCGCAGTCGGGGGCGCCGGGTCGGGCGTGGGGTGGTGCATGGGGAGATCCTCGGGGGAGTGGGGGCGCGGGTGCCCCTGGTACAGGACGGTACTCACTCGTCCCGGGCGGCCGACACCTGCGGCGGCCCGGGCACCGGTCGCGGCCGGAGCACGGTGCTCACCGTGGTGCTCCTGGCGCCGGAACCCCCCGCCCCCGGCCGGAGCCGGCACAGAGGCGAGGCGGCGGCCGGCACGGGGGCGGGGCGGAGGACTGGATCAGAGCTGCTCGCGCAGCGCGTCCGGGATCGCGTCGAACGCTCCGGACGTGCGGCCGATCCGGTCGATGCGGATCGTGGCGGTCGCACCGTGGGCGGCGAGGCCCTCGAAGGCGGAGATCCGCTCGACGGCGGGCGCCAGAGACGCCGTGCCCTCCTTGGCGGCCCGCTGGTACGTGAGCGGCTTGAGGAAGCGCGAGACGGAGAGCCCCGCGTTGTAGCGGGCCGTCTTGCCGGTCGGCAGCACGTGGTTCGTGCCGGCGATGCCCTTGTCGGAGTAGGCGACGGTGGACCAGGGGCCCAGGAAGACCGAGCCGTAGTTGGTGAGGTTGTTCAGGTAGAAGTCGTCGTCCTCCGTCTGGATCTCCAGGTGCTCGGGGCCCAGGATGTCCGACACGGCGACGGCCTGGTCCCGGTCGCGCACCACGACGACGGAGCCGAAGTCGCGCCAGGCGGGCCCGGCGATGTCACGGGTGGCGAGCGTCTCCAGCTGGCGGTCCATCTCCGCGACGACCGCCCGGCCCAGCTTCTCCGAGGTGGTGATCAGCGCGGCCGGGGAGTTCGGGCCGTGCTCGGCCTGGCCCAGCAGGTCCGCGGCGACCCAGACCGGGTCGGCGGTGTCGTCGGCGATGACGGCCACCTCGGACGGCCCCGCGAGGAGGTCGATGCCGACCTGCCCGAACAACTGCCGCTTGGCCTCCGTGACGAAGGCGTTGCCGGCACCGACCAGCATGTCGACCGGGGCCTCACCGAGCAGACCGAACGCCATCGCGCCCAGGGCCTGCACACCGCCGACGGCGAAGACGCGGTCGGCGCGGGAGAGGTAGGCACCGTAGAGCACGGCCGGGTGGGCGCCGTGCTCGCCCGAGGGCGGAGTGCACGCCACCACGGTGGGCACACCGGCCGTCTTGGCGACGCCCACGGTCATGAAGGCACTGGCCAGGAGCGGGAAGCGCCCGGCCGGGAGGTAGGCGCCGACCCGCGACACCGGGACGTAGCGCTGGCCGCCGGCCACTCCGGGGGCCAGCTCGATCTCGAAGTCGGTCAAGTGCTCGCGCTGCGCGGAGGCGAAGCGGTGCGTGCGCTCGTAGCCCATCTCCAGGGCGGTGCGGACGTCGGCGGGCAGGGCGTCGCCCGACTTCTTGAGCTCGGCCGCCCCGATCTCGAGCTCGCCGGACCAGCCGTCCAGCTCCTTGCCGTAGGCACGGACCGCGTCCATGCCCTTGGTCTCGATCTCCTTCAGCATCTGCGAGACGCGCTCGACCACCTTGGGGTCGCGCTGCGCGGGGGGACCGTCGACCTCCGGCTTCTTGAGCCACTGGAAGGGAGCGAGGGTCTTCTGTTCGTCGTGCGTGATCTGCATATGCGGGACGGTAGACGCGGCTGTGCCACAGGACTAGAGGGGCGATTCCTGCGACTGCCACAGGGTTTCCCTGTGGCAGTGGGATGGGCGTGCACGGTACTGGTGCGGAGCCGTGGATGGCGCGCAACAGGTGCGGTGCCTCAGGTCAGCAGCCCGCTGCCGATCTCACGGATGGTGTCCTCTGCGAGGCGGGCGAGTTCGCGGGTGGCGCGGGAGAGCGGGCGGCCGCGGCGCCGGACGAGCGCGATGGTGTCGTAGAGGGGCTCGGCGAAGGGCGCGGTGTGCAGTCCGGCGGGGAAGGTGGGACTGTCGATGACCGCCCGGCTCGCGATCGTGTCGCCGACACCGGCTGCCGCCAACTTCAGCGCCGCTTCTACGTGTTCGAGCTCAATGAGAGGGTCGATACGGGCTCCGGCGAGCTGGGCGCGCTCGGCGAGCTGGCGCCGGGTCGGGTCCTTCCAGCCGTAGTGCGCGTCGTACAGCACGAGCGGCGCGCGGGAGAAGGCCTCGATGGTCACGGGAGCGCTGGTGCGCTCGGCGCTCGCGCTGACGAAGAACACTTCGTCGCGCATGAGGGGAGTGATGGCCAGCCCTTCGTCGTCGATGGGCAGAATGACCAGGCCCGCCTCGATCTGCCCCGCCGCGACGGCCAGGGCGGTCTCGGCGGAGTTCTGGCCCACGAGCCGTACGCGGACGGCCGGATACCGGGCATGGAACATCTGCACGAGGTTGGAGAGCAGGTAGTAGTCGGCGTTGCGCAGCACTCCGAAGGTGGCGGTGCCGCCGCCCAGCGACCCGAGGGAGTGCACGGCCCGCGTCCCGCTGTCGGCCGCCGCCAGCGACTCCTGGGCGTACGGCAGCAGTTCGCGCCCCGCCGCGGTCAGGGTCAGGGTGCGGCTGCCGCGCAGGAACAGCTCCGCCTCCAGCTCCGTCTCCAGGCGCCGGACCAGCTCGGACGCGGACGCCTGGGCGATGTCCATGGCCTGCGCGGCAGCGGTGAAGGACCCGAGCCGTTCGGCCTCGACGAAGGCCCGCAACTGGTTGAGGGTCATACCGCGCCGCCCTTCGGGACGAGCACCGAGAAGCGGCTGCTGCGTACGGGGACGGGGAGGGAGGTGGTCCTGTGCATACCTGCACCTTAAGAACTGACGACGCCGCGCTGGTGCTGAGGTGGAGGTGGATGCCCGGCGATCCGGGGAAGCCCCGCCAATCGGGCGGGACTGCAAGGCCTCCCCGGTATGGCTTCGGTCCGGGGACGTGCTGCCTCTGGACACTGAGGGCCGCATCGGGCTGCAGGACGGTGAACGGTGGACGGTCACAAGACTCGGGGCGCCCGGAAGGACCCGGCATCGCCCGGAGGGGGCCTCGGCGCCGCTGACCAGCCGGGCGTCATCGGCATCGCGCTCGCGGCCGTACTGACGGCCATACTCGCGCAAGGCTCCTGGCAGTGGTTCGCCACGTACATCGGGGCAACGCTGCTCGTGGTGGTGTTCTGCTTCTACCGCCTGCCGGTGTGGATGCCCGGCCTGCGCGCCACGTACGTGCGGAATCTGACGGCGTATTCAGCGGTCGTCGGCCTGTGCGTGGCCATCGCGCTGGCCCCCATGCTGCAGCGCTGGGCGTGGCTGTTTCCGATGCCGGGCACGCGCGACAGGTGTGACGCGCTGGGCACCTACGAGAGCATCCGCACGGAGGCAGCCCTGTCGAACCTGGCCACCCGCGACCCGGCCGCCCTGGCGCAAGCACAGGACGCCCAGAGCCACGTGGCCATCGCCGACTGCTTGTCCGCCACCACGACGCTGTGGCTGCCGGTGTACGCGGCCGGAGCGGCGGTAGTGGTGGGCGTGGCGGCGTGGTGCGTCGACCGGATGCGGGCGAGGAACGAGTCGGCCGGGGTCGGCTGAAATCCACCTCGTGAGGGCTGAGTCGATGCTTCCGGGTTCCGGGCGTGTGCTGCTCTTGCGTGTCCAAGACTCGGCGGGACTACTGACTGCAGCTGCCAATGGGCCGCCGGAAGCGGGGTTACAGGGGTTCCCCGAGCGGCCCGTACTGCTCCTCCAAGGCGTCCGCCCAATGAGCGGACCAGTCGGGTTGGCTGCCATCCGCATCGGTGAAGCCGTACTCCTTGTACAGACCCCAGGTGGCCAGGGCTCGTCCGGTCTTGGTCATGATGCGCGGGTCCGCAGCCAGGGCGGCGACGGCTCGACCCAGGTAGGCGGGGGTCTCGGAGTGGGCGAAGTGGGGGTCCTTGGCCGCGCCGTCACGCCAGTTGGCCTCGGTGACACCGAAGCCCTCCAGCATGGCCTCCGAGCGCAGGAAGCCGGGTGTGATGGCCACCGCCGCGACGCCATGCTGCTCCAGCTCCGCGGCCTGGGCCACGGCGAGGCGGATCACGGCAGACTTCGCAAGGTCGTAGAAGAACGAGCCCCGGTACCGGGCGGTGTTGCCGTCGGTGACTTCCACCACCAGACCGCTCTTACGGGCCACCATCAACGGAAGCGCGAACCGGCTGGTGATCACATGGGTCTCCACGGCCTGGCGCAGCAGCCGCAGGCCGGTGTCGAGGTCCTGCTCCCACAAGGGGTGCTCCCAGTCGGTGAGCGGGTCGCCGCCCCACACGGAGTTGACCAGGATGTCGAGCCGGCCGTGCTGCTCTGCCGCGATCCGGTCGACCAGCGCGCGGACGTCCTGCGGGCGGCTGTGGTCGGTGCGCACGGCGATACCGGTGCCGCCGGCTGCGGTGATCTGCTCGGCGGTGTCCTCGATGGTTTCCGGGCGCTCCATGTCGGAGCGTCCGGCCCTGCTGCTGCGGCCGGTGACGTACACGGTGGCACCCGCCGCCCCGAGTGCGACGGCGATGCCCCGACCCCCGCCCCGGGTGCCTCCCGCGACCAGGGCGATCTTCCCGGCCAGCGGCTGTTCGGCGTTCGTCATTCATTCCTCCGAGACGGGGCTGTCACTGGACGGGATGTGAGATGACACGACGGCGGTGACTTCTTGCCGGATTCGTTGCGGCAGCGTGCCCTGACGGTCCAGCGCGCCGGTTCGGCCCGTACTGGCGATGATCGCCTGAACGTCCTGCACCTGGTTCCGCACCTGTTCGTACCGTGCGTGTGCGTCTTGCGCGGACTGCTTGGCCGCGGCTGCTCCCCTTCGCAATGAGCGGCACAAACACTGAGCAGCCTCCTTCAGGCGCGATGCGGCGGCTCTGCGATTCCGACGTAGCTACCGGCCATCGGCCGGACATGGGCCGACCACCCCAGCGCCGTCAGGTCGTCCGTGAGCGTCCGGGCATCGTGGAACACCTTCACGATGCGGTACTGGCTGCCGTCGTCGAGTCGGCGCAGCACTGCCGGGGACGACGAGTCGGTCGCGAGGACTTCCTCCCTTGCCACTTCAGCGGGGCCGTCGTCGATGAAGATCGCTTTGCCGCCCGGCGCGAGGGCGGCGGCGACGATGCTCCAGAATTCGGGCCACCGCGTCGGCGGGACATGGGAGAGCCAGAACGCGAAGAACACCGTGTCGTAGCGTCGTGGCGGCTGCCACTCGAACAGGTTGGCCTCGAGGAACTGCACGGCGGAGGATCCGGTGCGTTCGCGGGCGATGGCCAGTACTTCGGGTGCCGCGTCGACCGCCGTCACCGAACGCGCCCGCGTGGCGAGCCGCGGAGTCCATTGACCGGTTCCGCAGGCCAGCTCCAGCACGTCACCGGAGATAGGGAGCTCATCGACGAGGGTCAGTAACTGTTGCAGGTCTTCGCGCTCTGCATAGGGGCGGTCGTATTCGGCTGCGGCGGCCTTGTAGTAGGCCATCTGCTCCGCCATGAGCGTGTTGTCATCCATCCAGGCTCCTCTCGTGAGGGTTGGTCAGAGCAAGACACCGCCAACTCGTCGGTCGGCGTGGTCGCTGTAGACCACTGTTGGCCCTCACATCCGGGCAAGGTCAATAGTCAGGAGGAACTGCGGTCACCCTCGGGCGGATCCTTTACCGTGGCGGCCATGACAGGCCCGCCGCGCCGGAATGAGCACCACTTCGAGGCGGCGGTACCTCAGCCTTCCTCACCCTGCAGATGCAGAGGGCCGCCTATGGCCAGGTCTTCGCTGAGCTTTGCCGCCACCGCAGTGGCCAGGGGCGGGGCGTATCGGGTGGTCCATTCTTCGACGGAAGACAGGAAACCGACGAGCTGCTCCTGAACGGAACGCAGGAGCGCCGGCAACTGCGCAAGGGGCAGCAAGATGGGGATCCCTTCCCGGTCATCCCCGTCAGGCCACAAACGGACGGTCGCTCCGAGATGCTCCACGCCCGGCGTGGGATCGTGGCCCAGCCACGGCTCTTCGCCGTCCAGCAGATCAAGCCAGTCCCGCCAGTTCTCCAGGCCGTTGCAGCATCCGGGCAGTGCGGTGACTCCGGTCTCGGTGTCCCGGAGCCGTAGGCCGCCGGGAGCGACGACGCCTGCTCCGGTCGACCGAGTCCCGAGCCGGGCGGATCCTGGAGGTATGAACGGCATACGCACCTCCGCGGTCGCCCGCCTGTCGGTCGCCGCGATGACTGCATGCCTCCTGGGAGCCGGCGGCAGCATGGCCGTGGCAGCTCCTCCTTCACTGCCACCGACGGCTGATGAGGCGGGCTCCTGGGGAGACACCAAGAAGTGGGACGACGGCCTGACCGTCACCACGTGGAAGCCGACGAAGTTCACGCCCTCGGACAGTGCCGCCGGGCACGAGCCCAATAATCAGGCCGTGAAATGGCGCATCAAGGTCCACAACGGCACCGATGAGCCCTTCGACGCCGTACTGATGCAGGTATTCGTGAAGTCCGGCGAGGACGGGGAGTCGTGCCCTCGGATTTATGACTCCCAAAAGAACCTCGACGTCGGGATAGAGGGCAGCGTGTCACCGGACGCGAACGCCACCGCCGAGTTCGCCTTCGACATCCCGCGCGGTCATCTCAGCAAGGTTGACCTCGAGGTCAAACCCGACTTCGATCACGATGGCCGGCACTGGGAAGGGAAGGTGAAGTAGGCCCGGCGACCTGCTGACTCCCTGCACCACCGCTCTGGAGACTCACGGCATCCCCAGCCCTTACTGAGGGACGCAGTCCCAAAGCTGCTTGCACCTCCCGCAGCGTGAGGTCCTACGGTCTCGCGTCATGAAGATTGTTGTTCATGACACGGCGTCCGCCATGCTCGATCTCTTTCAGCGACCGCTGCAGGAGCGGCCCGACGCCCTTCGGGAAATGCTCAGTCCGCTCCAGAGCGCGATGGCCGCGGTGGGCGATGTAGACCTGGTCGAGATGCACCGCATGGGCAGTGGTTTCCGGCTCGATCGTGAGGATCCGCGCTATCTGACCGCCCTGCGCGAGATGCGGGACGCGGGGGCGTGGAACCAGATCGAGGACTCTCTCGCCGCCTCGTGGGAGCGGATCGACGCTGCGGTGCCGGGCATCAAGCACGCCGAGACCGTGCACGTCGTCCTCGTACTGGGCGATCCCGACGACAAGCACCTGACGGAGCGCAGCGCCGGGTATTTCGGTGCGGGCGGGTTCCCGGGTGCCATCCATCTGACGATGTGGCCCACCGACACGAGCCTGAAGAAGATCAGGCACGGCGCCGCGCATGAACTGCACCACAACGTGCGCTACGCGAACGTCGCCTGGAATCCGATGGCCGTCACGGTCGGGGAGTGGGTCGTCAGCGAAGGGCTTGCCGAGGCGTTCGTGCGGGAGGTGGCCGGTGAGCAGGCCATGGGGCCGTGGGCGACGGCGCTGACCGGTGCCGAACTGGACGACGCCTACGAGAAGATCACTGCGGATATCGACGTGGCCGGGATGGAGAAGCTGACTGCGTACGTACTCGGTGATGCCACCGCACAGCTCATGGGGCAGCAGCCCGTGGGGTTGCCGGACTTCGCCGGATACGTGGCCGGTGTGCGGATCGTGGATGCCCACTTGGCGGCCTCCGGTCTGACCGCCGCTGAGAGCACCGCTCTGTCGGCGCGCGAGATCCTCCTCAACGCGGGCGTGTCGACCGAAGTGTGACCTCGCTAGATGCGGTCGGCCGTTCCCGGCAGTGTCTCGGTCGCGGTCGCCGTAATGATCTCGACCGCGTGCTGGAGGCGCGGGATGTCACGGGCGCCGAGGCGTGTGACGGCCGTGATGCGGCGGGCCGGGGCCGGCTCCCCGCGCAGCGGGATGCGTATGACCGGTGAGTCCTCGCGCAGCCGGGCCAGGCGTGGCACGAGGATCACTCCGAAGCCGTGAGCGACCAAGGCGGTGCCCGTGTCCCACTCATCGGCGTGGTGGGCGATGTCGGGGGTGAAGCCGGCGCTCAGGCAGGCTGCGAGTACGAGTTGGTGGTACGTCGTGCCCGGGGTTCCCACGATCCAGGGCTCCCTGGCGGCGTCGGCGAGGGTGACGTGCCGTCGGCGGGCCAGGGGGTGGTCTTGTGAGACGACCAGGTCCAACGGGTCGTCCAGGAGCGGCTGTTGGTCGAAGCGGTGGTCTGTCATGGGGGGTGAGTCCGCCGTGACGACGAGCAGTGCGAGGTCGGCTTCCTCGGAGAGCAGCAGGTCGAAGCAGCGGTCGGGCTCGGCTTCGATGATGCGGACGGCCAGGCCGGGGTGGGCCTGGCGGAGGGAGGCTGCCGCCGGGGGCAGGAGTCTGCTGGCGGCCGTAGAGAAGCCGCACAGGGTCAGCTGGCCGGGGTGCTGGGCGTCGGCGGTCGCCAGCTCGGCGCGGGCCAGTTCCCACTGTTCCCGCAGGCGCTCGGTGTGCCGCAGCAGGATGCGGGCGGCGTTCGTCAGCCGGATGCCGCGCCCCTGCTGCACCACGAGCTGTACGCCCACGTCGGCGCCGAGCTGGCGCAGTTGGTAGGAGACGGCGGACGGCGTGAGGTGGAGGGCTTGGGCCGCGCCGGTCACGGTGCCGTGTTCGGCGACCAGCTGCAGCACCCGGAGTCGAGAATCGATCATGAAACTATTTTGCATGATCCGCTTCATAAATGTTTGATTTTCTTTGCGGCTTGGGCGCAGCACACTGAACACCGTGACTGACCTGAGTGCTTCGGCCCGCAGCGACCGGCAAGCGGTGCGAACCGCCGCGCTTCTGGTGATGGTGCTGACCCTGGGCGCCTATCTGCCCAGCCCTCTCTACCCCGACTACCAGCGGCTCTTCGGGTACGGCGACCTGGGTACGACGTTGCTGTTCGCCACGTTCGCGCTCGTCAGCGGACCTGCCCTGCTGCTGTGCGGACCTGCGGCGGACGTGCTCGGCCACCGGCCCGTGCTCCGCCTGAGCCTCCTGCTCGCCGCGGCCGGCTCCTGCTGCTTCCTGGTGGCCGACGACATCGGCTGGCTCTTCGCCGGGCGCATCGGCCAGGCACTCGCCCTGGGTGCCGCCACCGGCGCGGCCCAGGCACTCATCACCCGGCACCTCGGCCCGGCGGCCCGCATCGGCGGCCCGCTCCTGGTCAGCCTGGTCTTCGCCGCGGGCACGGCGGTCGGCCCTGCCGTCGGCGGGCTGCTCGCCCAGTACGGCCCCGGCCCCCTCGTCACGCCCTACCTGCTGCACCTGTCCGTGCTGGTGTGGGTGTGGCTTCGCCTGCGCCGGGTCACGCCCGGGCAGGCGGCGACGCGCGGTGCGATGCGGCGCTGGCGCCCCTCCCGTCCGCACATCCCGCGCGCCGCCCGGCGGCTGTTCGCCGTCGCAGGGCTCAACGGGTTTCTGGCGTGGGCCGTCCTGGGCATCTACCTGGCCCTGCTGCCGTCACTCCTGGCGCACACCCCGCACGGCGACAACCCTGCTCTCGCGGGCGGCGTCCTGGCCATGATCCTTCTGTGTTCCGTCCTGACCCAGCTCGCCGCCGCCAACTGCGCCGCCCGTACGGCCCAGTTCGTCGGCATCGCCATCCTGACCGCAAGCCTGATTCTGCTGGCCGCCACCGGAGCGGTGTCGCTCCCGGCCACGCTGGGCTCCGCGCTGCTGGCCGGTACGGGCCACGGGTGCGCCTACAGCGGCGCCGCCAGGGCCGTGGACGCACGGACACCGGCCGAACACCGCGCCGGAGTCGGCTCCGCGCTCTATCTCCTCTTCTACCTCGGGTCCGGAATGCCTGCCGTCGTCATCGGGCTGCTGACCACACAGATGGCGTTGCCCACGGCTGTCACCCAACTCAGCTGGGCGGCGGCCGCTCTTGGCGCCCTCGCGCTGGCGGCCACCTCCGCGCTCGCTGCCGAGGAGCGAGCCGGCGAGAGGCTGGTGCGACCCGAGTGGGCCGGTCTGGGAGACTCAACGGCAGTGAACTACCCCTCGGAAGTGCTGCGTTGATCCCGTCCGCGGGACCGTCACTTCTTCTCCAGCGCCCTGCGGAAGCCGAGCGGGCTGTGCAGTGCCTGCTCGATGCTCTCCAGACTCTTGCCCTTCGTCTCCGGCACCTTCAGCGCCACGAAGATGATGCAGGCGACGTTCATCAGCGCGTAGAAGAGGAAGGTGCCCGAGCGGCCGATGGCGTTGATGGCCGTCAGGGCGGTCATGGCGATGAGGAGGTCGAAGCCCCACAAGGACAGGGTGGCCAGGCTGGTGGCCGAGCCGCGCACGCTCAGCGGCAGGATCTCCGGGCCGATCAGCCAGACGACGGCTTGCATCCCCACGCCGTTGAACAGGATGTACGCGAACAGCGAGATGATCACGGTCCAGCGTTGTGCGGCGGACTCCGTGGAGGTGCTGAAGGCGAGCGCGAGCACCCCCATGGCCAGTGCCGAGCCGGGCAGGAACCACAGCATCGTGCGCCGCCGCCCCGCCTTGTCGACCGCGATGGCGCCCACCACTCCCGCCACGACGAGCATGGCGCCGATCCCGATGCCGGTCAGCAGCGATACCGAGTCGCCGAAGCCCGCGTCGTTCAGGATCGTCGGCGCGTAGTAGACGATGGCGTTGATCCCGGTGAGCTGGGAGAAGGCCGCGATGCCCACCGCGATCAGGAGGGCCGGGCGCAGCCACCGCTGACGCAGCTGCCGCCAATTTCCGCCTTCCGATGTGGCGTTGGTGGTAACTGCGGCGATCTCGGCCGCTTCCGCCGTCACGTCCGCTCCGGCGGGGCGAAGCCGTCGCAGCGTACGCACCGCGTCCTCGGTACGGTTCTGCGCGATGAGCCAGCGCGGGCTCTCCGGCAGGAACATCATGCCGGCCGCCAGGGCCACGGCGGGGATGACGGCGAGCGCGAACATGACGCGCCAGTCGCCGTTGCCGGACAGGGCCCAGCCGCAGAGATACGCGATGAGCTGGCCGATGGCGACCATCAGCTGGAAGAGCACCATGAGCCGGCCGCGCACGGCCGCCGGAGCCAGTTCCGCGATATAGACGGGCACCATGTTCGAGGCGCCGCCCACCGCGAGGCCGAGCACGAAGCGGGCGGCGATCAGTGTCGTCACGTCCGGGGCGAGCGCGGCCGCCACCGCACCGACGGCGAAGATCACCGCGACGGTCGCCACGACCTTGCGCCGTCCGTGCCGGACCGCGGTGCGCCCCGAGACCAGCGCCCCCACCATCGCGCCGAGCAGGATGACGCTGACGACGATCTCCTGTTCGCGCGAGGAGAGGTCGAGGTCGTCGCGCAGGTGCAGCAGGGCGCCGGAGATGATGCCGGTGTCGTAGCCGAAGAGCAGGCCGCCGAGGGCCGAGACGGCGGCGACGGCGTAGACCAGCATCGGCGGACGCCCCGTGCCCGTGGGGAGGGCCGAGGAGGAGCGGTCGGCCGTCAGAGTCCCCTCAGGCATCGCCCATGACCAGACCCTCGATGGTGTGCTTCTGGGTGATGGGCGTCAGTTCCCCGACCACCGGGCAGTCCAGGTGGCGGCGCACCCGCTCCGGCAGCGTCTCCCGGTAGGCCCGCGTGATCGCGGTGTCGTGGCGGTCGGCGTTGTCGGCGCCGGGGCCGTCGAGGCCGAGTACGAGGACGGGCCGCGCCTTGGCCGACTCGTTCTTGGTGCCGCGGTGGATGGTCAGGGCGGTGCGGGCCGATATGTCGCCGCGCTGGGGGTACTTGCGCACCGAGCGCTCCTCGTAGCGGCAAAAGCGTTCGCGGGGCGGGAACATCCCGTGCTTGAAGTCGGGTTCGTCGTCCCACTGGGTGCCCGGCGCGATCTCGAAGGGGCCCATGTCCTCGGCGGTGTCGACCGCGGTGACGTTGAAGGCCAGGGAGGTGAGGCGGCGCTCGGTGCGCGTCGCGTGCGGGCTGGGGAAGTCGCGGTGCCAGGGCTGGTTCACCGCGCCTTCCAGCGGTATGTCGAAGCCGAGTTCGACGATGCGGTAGTCGGGGCCGAGGACGGCGGTGGCCACCGACCGGACCCAGGGGTGATCGACCAGGTCGACGAATCCCCGCAGCTGCTCGGGGTGGATCTCCACGTAGTAGCGGTGGGGGCCCCGGCCCACGGCGCCGTCGGGCCGGGAGCGCGCCTCCTGGTAGGCGGCCTCGATGTCCTCGCGCAGCCGGTCGGCCCACTCCTTGGTGAACGCTCCCTTCCGCGCGGTGATGCCGTCCGTGTACAGGTTCGCCACGTCCTGCGTCACGTCGACGTCCAGGTCAGCGGGGCGGACGCCGGGAAATGCGGACACAGTCATCCTCTTGCCTCCTTGCAAGCAGAGCTTCCGCCCCTACATTGCATCGTTGAATGCAACGTTGCAATACCCTTCGGGGTACCCCCTTCGTAAACGGTGTCCCATGAAAGGATGACGTGGTGAGCAGTCGTCTGAAGGATGTGGCCGCCCGAGCCGGCGTCTCCGTGCGCACCGTCTCGAACGTCGTCAGCGGAGCCGCCTCCGTGGCGCCCGAGACCCGTGAGCGCGTCCAGGAGGCGATCGACGAACTGGGCTACAGCCCCAACCTCGCTGCCCGCAGCCTGCGCGCAGGACGCACCGGCATCATCGGCCTGGCCATCCCCGAACTGCACTCGCCGTACTTCGGCGAACTCGCAGGCCTCCTGGTGCAGGAAGCCCAGCGCCGCTCCTGGACCGTGATCATCGACCAGACCGGGGGCGACGCCGACGCCGAACGCCGGCTGCTCGCCCGGGGCGGCGGACGCGTGGTCGACGGCCTCATCATCAGCCCCTGGGCACTGGACCCGGCCGAACTCGCCGCGACCGCGCCCGCCGTGCCCCTCGTCCTGCTCGGCGAGCGCAGTCCGCAAGGGGCGGCGGACCGCGTCGCCGTCGACAACATCACGGCCGCCGACGAAGCCACTAGCCACCTGATCGGACTCGGCCGACGGCACATCGCCGCCATCGGCCTGCAGCCCCACCTGCACAACGGCACCGCCCGGCTGCGCACCGAGGGATACCGCCGCGCGCTGGACCGCGCCGGACTTCCTCAACTCCCCGACGCCCAGCGCCCCGTCGCCGCACTGCACCGGGCCGACGGCGCCAAGGCCATGGCCGAACTCCTCGACGGAGCGACCGCCCCCGACGCCGTGTTCGCCTTCAGCGACGAACTCGCCCTGGGCGCCCTGCACGTGGCACACGAACGAGGCCTGCGGGTGCCCGAGGACCTGGCGATCGTCGGGTTCGACGACATCGAGGACGGCCGCTACAGCCACCCGCCGCTGACCACCATCGCCCCGGACAAGCAGCAGATCGCCGAACGGTCCCTGCAGTGCCTGGCGGACCGCATATACAGCCCGGACAACGCCGTGCCTCCGCAGGAACTGATCGTGCCGCATCGTTTGGTGCGGCGCGGCACGACCTGAGTGCGGGCCGGCTTTCGCGCCTGACCCCGCCTTTCGGGGGTTCTCAGTCCAACTGTGCCCGCAGCCGCCGTACGTTCGCTGCCACATCCCCCTTGGTCAGATCGCTGCCGATGCTCACCGTGAACGCCCCCGCGGCCAGCCACTCGCCCGCGTCGTCAAGCGTGACGCCGCCGGTGGCCATGACGCGGGCGCCGGGCAGGACGGACAGCACCGACTGGACGCAGACGGAACCCCGGTCGGGGGCTTCCCCTACCCCTGGTCCGGGGGGCCGTCGGAGTGCTGGGGCAGAGCGCCTCATGATCCGCTGTACGCATGGAAATTGAGCGCACAGAGACGGCAAATCTGAGGGCCCGGATCGGGTACGCGGCGTGGATCGTGGGTGTCGTGCAGTTCTTCGTCATCCACGGGATCGCCGAGTCGGCCTGGGCGAAACCGTACAGCTGGGCGCGGTACAACATCAGTGACTTGGGTAATGCGCACTGCGCGATCCAGGCGGACCCCGAGGCCCGGTATGTGTGCTCTCCCGAACACGGCCTTATGAACGGGGCGTTCGTCGTCCTGGGGGCTCTGCTCGTCGTGGGAGTGGCCCTGACGGGTGCCGGTCTGTGGCGCAGAGGTGCGGCCGCGATCGCGGCCCGGTTGCTGCTGGCCGCCGGCGGAGTGGGCTTCATCTTGGCGGGCCTCGCCCCTGCGGACGTGAACGAGAACCAGCACGTCCTGGGTGCCCTGCTCATCATGTGCCTGGGCAACATCGGCCTGTGCCTGGCGGGACGTGGCTACGCAGCCGCCGTTCCTCGCCGACTGCGCTGGGCGACCAGCCTGCTGGGTGTGGCCGCGCTCGTGGCCCTGGGTCTCTTCCTCTCCCGTAACTACCTCGGGTTGGGCATGGGAGGCATGGAAAGGGTCGCCGCATTCCCCCTGCTGGCGTGGGTGCTGGTGGCCGGTGTCCTGGGGCTGACCCACCAGGCCGGGCTGAACCGCCGGGCCGGGCTGAACCGCCGGGCCGGGCTGACCCGCCCGACCGCCTACGTGTCGAGCGGCACGAAGAGCACGTAATACCGCTCCAGGCCCGACATCGACTTCATCCAGTCCTGCGCCTCGGCAGCGGCGGCCCGGCGTTCTGCCGAGTCGGCGCGGCCGTGCGCGTAGATGTGGACGCGGTAGGTCTTGGCGGGGTCGAGGTGCAGTTCCGATGGCCGCAGGTCCATGTCGGCCGATATCCCCTGGAGGGGGTACCCGCCGTCACTGACGGCCATGACGCCCTTGTGGACCGGGTGGTAGTCGGACGTCGACAGAAGCTGCCAGCCGTCTTCCTCCGGGGCGGCGGCGCGGTCGGTCATCTTCAGTGTCACGTGGGCAGTGTGGTTCTGCACGCGGCTGACGACGGTGATCTGACCGGGGTGGCGCGTTACCTTCTTGGCCAGGTAGTCCGGTTCCGGAAGGTCGGGTTCGGGGCCTTGTTCGACGATGTAGAAACGGCTCCGGTCGATCCGCACATCCCAGCTGAGCTGTCTCTTGCGTTCTTCTTCCATGACGGCATCCACGCGCCGCAGTGCGTCATGGCACTCGGCCGGCACGGCCCGTATGGAAAGCTCCGCGGTTCCGCTCGGCGGAGGCGTGATGGCTTTGGACACCAGATCGGCCCTGGCGCGGTCGATACTGTCGGCCACCTCCGCGTCGCAGTCGGCGGGGACAGCTGACGCGGTGCTGTCGTCGGCGAAGAACGCGTGATCAGCTGTCAGTCCTGCGCCGACGATCAGCACGAGCGCGGCAGTGCTCAGGACCGGTCTCGCGTGCCACCCGTGCAGAGCCCCGCTTCTCGCCGTTCTGTTCACGCTCGGTGGGTCCTCTCACATCACCACCGCGCTGCCGTCCGAGGCGGGGGTTGTTGGCTGACGGTCAGTTCCGTCACGGGGTTTCTTACATGCCGTCGGCAGCCGCTTGCAAGATCGGCCGAGGGAGCTGACGGGATGGTGTGCGTCGGCCCTTACGGGCTCTGGTCGCGTTCCGTGATCCCGAGGTCGGCACGCATGATGCGGCGCATGCCCCACAGGGGATCCCACAGCTGGTCCATGCTCTGCCGGGCGGAGGCCAGGTTCTCGCCCGGTCGTGCGGTGCCGCCATCGAGACGCATGAGCAGGCCGTAGAGATTGCCGAGGTGGCGATTGGCCGTGCTGGCCGCCTCCGCCACCGTGTCGGGCAGCACCATCTGGGCCTCGGCGTGACGCATCCGGTGCTCCCGGCGGGCCCGCTCCAGGTCCGATCGCAGCTCCTCGGTCACCTCATGGCTTTCCAAGGCGTGGAGGACCTTCGTCATCACGTTGGCCAGGTCGCGCGTACCGGCGCTGAGGGTGGCGTAGCACGTGCGCCGCGCCTCGAGCTGACCCTGGCGCGTGTTGTATTCGCGCTCGTCCTGCTGGAGTTGCCTGGTGTGCTCCAGCTCGCGGGCCCTGGCGCGGTCGGCGCTGCGTTGCGTGATGACGGCGGCGGCGAGTGTGCCGCCGATGCCGAGGACCGCGATCACGATCTGACTGACTGAGCTGTCCATGCTGCCCCCGGCTTCGGTCGGCTCGCGGGGACTGTACCCGCGCTGCCGTGCCTGGTGTCCGGCTGCCGCACCTTGTGTCGGGGCCGGGGTGCGCGCACCCCGCGCGGTGATCAACACTTTGGGGTGGGTTGTACGCTGCGGGGATGCAGCCGTCCGCTTCCTCGCCTTCGCCGCAGTCCGCACAGCCGGGTCGTCTTTCCGAACCCGCTGAGCGCGGTCTGCTGACGGAGCGGATCGCGCGTCAGCTGGAACACGAGATCCGGTCCGGTGAGATCGAGGTCGGGGCGAAGTTGCCCTCCGAGCGTGAGCTGGCTGCCCAGTTCGGCTCCAGTCGCAATGTCGTGCGCGAGGTGCTGCGGCGGCTCGAGGCGCAGCACCTCATCGAGGTCGCGCCGGGGCGTGGTTCCTTCGTGCGTGAGCAGAGCTCGGGGCAGGCCAGGGGGTATGACGCGCTGTACCGCGCCGGGCGCCCGACGGTCCGTCAGCTCATCGAGGCACGGCTTCCGTTGGAGGTGGAGATGGTCCGTCTGGCGACCAGGCATGCCTCGGACGACGACATCGCCGTGATGCGCGGCGCGCGTGATGCCCTGGAGTCGGCCACGGATGTCGTGGTCAAGGCGCAGGCGGACATGGAGTTCCATGACGCGATTGCGGTGGCGAGCAAGAATCCCGTGCTGCGGATCATGCTGTCGTCGATCAGCGGGATGATGTTCGAGATGATGCTCCGCTCGAACTCGGACCCCTCGATCGGGGAACCCGGGGTGCCGCATCACCCGGAGATCTTCGAGGCGATCGAGGCGCGGGACGAGGAACTCGCGGCCACGCGGATGCGCGAGCACCTGATGCTGGGTCTGCGTACGTACGGGGCGGACCTCGATGTGCAGGTGGACATCATGGCGCGCAACCACATCGAGACGCTGCTGGGGCAGGCGGAGGTCCGGCGGACGGGCGGCCGGGCGGGGGAGTAGCTGTCCCGCTGGTAGTGACCGGGCGTGGTCAAGCGCAGCCCGGGTCGGCGTGACCGTTCTGTTGTGTGGATCTTTCTCGCAGGGTCTGTTCGGGAGCGTTCGCATCCTGCTACGGTCCCGTCAGACTCAACTGGTCCTACCAGTTGGACCAGTGGTTCGGGAGACGCAGAAACCCACCGGGGCACACGCCGGAACACCCATCACAGAGACGAGGACAACGATGTCCACGAGGAGCCAGCTGTTGAGCCGGCGCTCCTTCGGCAGGCTGGCCGCAGGGGCGGCGGGCGCCGTCGGCGCGGGGGCGATGAGCGCCTGTTCGCCGCAGGGCGCCAAGGCCCCGGCCGACAGCCCGCTGCGCATCATGGCGATCAACCACGTGTGGTCGCAGGCGATCAAGAAGCGGACCAAGGAGTTCGAGGAGCGCATCGGGCGCCGGGTCTCGATGACCCTGCTCACCGCCGACCAGCTGTCGAGCAGCTACAACGTCAAGCTCAACGCCTCGGGCACCGACGTGGACGTCATGATGGTGCGCGCCCTGCAGGAGCAGCTGGTCTTCGCGCACAACGACTGGCTCGCCGACCTGACCGACCGCGTCGAGGGCGACAAGGAGTTCGCCTGGGCGGACTTCCAGAAGGCCCCGCGCGAGGCCTCCGTGGCCGACGGCAAGGTGCTGAGCGTCCCGGTGGTGACCGAACGCCCCACGCTGTACTACCGCAAGGACCTCGTCGACGGGCCGCCGCGCACCCTGGACGCCCTGATGTCCTCCGCGCTGGAACTCACGGACAAGGAGAAGGGGTTCTACGGCTACGTCGGGCGCGGGCAGCGCAGCGGCGCGGTGTCCCAGTGGTCCAGCTTCCTGTACTCGCACGGCGGTGACTTCCTCGTCGAGGGCAAGTCCGGCATCGGCAGCCGCGAGGCACTGGCCGCCTACGAGTACTACGGCGGGCTGCTCGGCAGGGCGGGGCCGCCGGGAGCGACCAACATGAGCCTGGAACAGGCCATGCCGATCTTCGCGCAGGGCAAGGCCGCGTTCTACATAGACGCCGACGCGATCTACAGCAGCTTCCTCGACCCGAAGGTCGCCACCAAGGGCGTACGCGAGTCCGTCGGCTTCGCGCCCTTCCCCGCGGGCCCAGCCGGCGCCAAGCCGCACAACATCCCGTCCTGGAGCCTGGGCATCAACAAGTTCTCCCTCCTGCGCGACGACGCCTGGGAGTTCATCAGGTGGGCCGCGGGGCCGGACATGTCCGCCGCCCTCCAGTCCGACGGCATCCCCGGCGCCCGCAGCTCCGTATGGGACGACCCCCGCACGCTCGCCGCCTTCCCCAAGGACCTCGCCGAGTCGATGCGGCTCAACGCCGAGCGCGGTCTGGGCTACGACCGGCCGCGGGTCCTGCAGGTGGGCCGGGCCAGAGACATCGTCGGCCGTCCGCTGGTCGCGTCGATCCTCGGCCAGTCCGTACGGCCCGTCGCGCGCGACGCCGACGCGGAGTTCGCCGATTTCCTCGTACGCGACAACCGCCACAAGGAGTCCTGATGGCCGCCACCGAGGTCTCCCCGGCCCGTACCGACACCCCGCCCCCCGACAGGACCCCGCGCCGCACCCGGCCGCCGCGCACCTTCGAGCAGGCCAACCGGCGGCTGAAGTGGACGATGCTCGCCCCGGCCCTGCTCTTCGTCGGCCTGATGATCGTCTTCCCGCTGGCCTTCACCCTCAACCTGAGCCTGACCGACGCCTTCGGCGCGGTGAACGCCGACAAGCGCCACATCGGTCTGCAGAACTTCACCGACGCGCTCGGTGATGCCCGCCGCTTCTGGCCCGCCGCGCGCCGCACCCTCGTCTTCACCGTCGGCGCCGTGGTCCTGGAGACGGTCCTGGGACTCGCGCTCGCGATGCTCATGCGCAAGCCGTTTCGCGGCATGCGCCTGGTGCGCACCGTCCTGATCATCCCGCTGCTCGCCACCCCCGTGGCGATCGGCGTCCTGTGGCTGCTGATCCTCGACCCCACCAACGGCATCGCCAACCACCTGCTCGAGGGCATCGGCCTGCCCCGCCAGGAGTTCCTCGGCTCGGTGAGCCAGTCCCTGCCGATGCTGATGCTCATCGACGTATGGCAGTGGACGCCGATGATGACATTGCTGCTCCTCGCGGGCCTGACCACGCTGCCCGAGGAGCCCGAGGAAGCCGCGCTCGTCGACGGCGCGAACGCCTGGCAGCGCTTCCGCTACGTCATCCTGCCGATGCTCGGCCCCACCCTCGCCACGGCCCTGGTCCTGCGCGCCGTCGACGCCCTGAAGACCTTCGACATCCTCTACGCCACCAAGGGTGCGGGCGGCGGCTCCGACTTCGAGGCCGAGACCCTCAACGTCTACGCCTACGGACTGACCTTCGACTACCAGGAGTACGGCCTGGCCGCCGCCGTCCTGGTCCTGTTCACGCTGTTCATCATCGGTGTCGTGGTCCTGCTGCGCCGCCGCGGCGGAAGGAAGACCGCATGAGTGCCACCGCCACCCCCGCCACTCCCGCCGCCGGGCCGCCTCTGACGCCCGCCGCCCGCGGCCGCCGGAAGTGGACCTGGCTGCGCGGCACGGCCATCACCCTGGTCACCCTGGTCTTCGCGCTGCCCCTGGTGTGGATGTTCGCCGCCGCGTTCAAGACCAACGTGCAGGTCACCGACCCGAGCGTGGGGCTGTGGTTCAAGCCCACCCTGGACAACTTCCGCAGCATCGTGGAGGCCGGGCAGATCGTGCGCTCCATGGGCAACTCCCTGCTGGTGGGGGTGGTGTCCACGGTGCTCTCCGCCGTCATCGCCGTGCCCGCCGCATGGGCTGTGGGCCGCTTCGGGATGCACCGCACCGGCTCGCTGATCCTCGTCGCCCGCATCGTTCCGGCGATCTCGCTGCTCGTGCCCTGGTACTACCTGTTCGCGCAGATGGGGCTCGTCGGCTCCTACACCGTCCTGGTGCTCAGCCACATGTTCGTCTCCGTGCCGCTGATCATGTGGATCATGATCAGCTTCTTCGCCGGTCTTCCGGTCGAGCTCGAAGAAGCCGCCCGCACCGACGGACTGAGCGCGTTCGGAGCGTTCTGGCGCATCTCGCTGCCCCTTGCCGCACCCGGCACCGCGACCGCCTCGCTCCTCGCGTTCGTCTTCAGCTGGAACAACTTCATGTTCGCCCTGGTCTTCGCCGACGACCGCACCCAGACGGTGCCGGTGACCCTCTTCAACTTCATCTCGTACGCGAGTACCGACTGGGGCGGCCTGATGGCCGCCGCCACCCTCATCACCGTCCCCGTCGTCATCGCCGCCGTCGTCGGACAGAAGTACCTGGTGGCGGGCCTGACTTCGGGCGCCACCAAGGGCTGAGCGAGCCCCCCTCTCACGCCGATCACCACCCCCATCACCACCCCCTGCACCGGAAAGAGCTCCTGTATGAAGATCGTCGACGCGAAGGTCGTCGTCACAAGCCCGGGCCGCAACTTCGTCACCCTGAAGCTGACGACCGACGACGGCCTCACCGGACTCGGCGACGCCACCCTCAACGGCCGGGAACTCGCCGTCGTCAGCTATCTGACCGACCACGTCGCGCCCCTGCTCATCGGCCGCGACCCGCACCGGATCGAGGACACCTGGCAGTACCTCTACCGCGGCGCCTACTGGCGGCGCGGCCCGGTCACCATGGCCGCGATCGCCGCCGTCGACGTCGCCCTGTGGGACATCAAGGCGAAGGCCGCGGGCCTGCCGCTCTACCAGCTCCTGGGCGGCGCGAGCCGCGAGCGCGTGCGCACCTACGGGCACGCCAACGGCCGCGACATCCCCGAACTCCTGGACTCCGTGCGGGCCCGGCTCGCCGAGGGCTACCAGGCGGTGCGCGTCCAGTCGGGCATCCCCGGCCTGAAGGCCGTCTACGGCGTGCACAGCACCGACGACGAGGGCGATCCGGTCCTGCACCAGCAGGCCCGCCCCCTGGTGGAGGACTGGGACACCGACGCCTACCTGCGCCACACGCCCACCGTCTTCGAGGCGGTCCGTGCGGAGTTCGGCGCCGAGCTCCCGCTGCTGCACGACGCCCACCACCGGCTGAGCCCGATACAGGCGGCCCGGCTCGGCAAGGACCTGGAGCCCTACCGCCCGTTCTGGCTGGAGGACTGCACCCCGGCCGAGAACCAGGAGGCCCTGCGCCTGGTGCGCCGCAACACCACCACGCCGCTCGCCATCGGCGAGGTCTTCAACACCGTGCACGACTACCAGGCCCTGATCACCGAGCAGTTGATCGACTACGTGCGCTCGGCGGTGACCCACTTCGGAGGTGTCACACCGCTGCGCAAGCTCTTCGACTTCGCCGCGCAGTACCAGATCAAGAGCGCGGTGCACGGACCCGAGGACATCTCCCCGGTGGGCATGGCGGCAGCCCTCCACCTGGACCTCGCCGTGCACAACTTCGGGATCCAGGAGTACTCGGGCCACACCGCCCTGACCGACGAGGTCTTCCGGCACGCCTACACGTTCGCCGACGGCCACCTGCACCCGGGCGAGGCCCCCGGCATCGGTGTGGAACTGGACGAGGCGCTCGCGGCCGCCCACCCCTACGAGGCGGCCTATCTGCCGGTGAACCGCCTGCAGGACGGAAGCGTGCACGACTGGTGAGCAGCAGGGGGAGGGGCGGCTCACCCGTCCCTCCCATCCGCCTTTCCCATCCGTCCCTTCCTGCCCCCTGGACAATCCCGTCACCGGGTGCTGGGATGCCAACTGCCTCTGATGCACACGCTGTTGAGCTCTCGCACACCACGGTTTTCCAACGTTGTAAAGCAGTCTGTACGGCTGCCACCAGCGAAAACGGACAACGACGGGACGGTACTCATGACGCAGCTCGGCCGACGCCACTTCCTCCTGAACTCCGGCGCCCTCACCCTGGGAGCGGCCGGCGCAATGACCGCCCTCAGCGGCCCCACCGCCCACGCGGCGGCCCCGGCACGCGGCGGTCTCTACGGCCCCAGCGCCGCACCGCTTGCCCCCACCGCGTTCCAGAAGCTCCCGCTGGGCAGCGTCACCGCGCGCGGCTGGCTGCGCGGACAGCTCGACCTCCTGCTCGGCGGCCTCTTCGGGCGCTACGCGGACATCTCCCACTTCCTGAAGTTCGACGACTCCGGCTGGGTGCACCCCGACAAGGTCGGATGGGAGGAAGTGACGTACTGGCTGCGCGGATACGTCGACCTCGCCGCCCTCACCGGGGATCGCACCGCCCTGGCGGAGAGCCGCCGCTGGATCGACGCGATCCTCGCCACCCAGGAAGCGGACGGGTTCTTCGGCCCGAAAAGACTGCGCACCTCCCTGAACGGCGGCCCCGACTTCTGGCCCTACCTGCCGCTCCTGCAGGCGCTGCGCTCCCACGAGGAGTTCACCGGGGACCAGCGCATCGAGCCGTTCATGATGCGCTTCATGCGGTTCATGAACGCCCAGGGGCCCGGCGCCTTCGACTCCAGCTGGGTCTCCAAGCGCTGGGGCGACGGCCTCGACGTCGCCTTCTGGCTCTACAACCGCACCGGCGAGAACTTCCTGCTCGACCTCACCGACAAGATGCACACCCACGGCGTGGACTGGGCCGGCGGCGTCGCCGACTGGCACAACGTCAACGTGGCGCAGGGCTTCCGCGAGCCCGCCCAGTACGCGCTGCGCTCGGGCAAGGCGGACCACACCCGGGCGACGTATCGCAACTACGCGACCGCGATCGGCACCTACGGCCAGTTCCCGGGCGGCGGCTTCGCGGGGGACGAGAACGCGCGCCCCGGCTTCGGCGACCCCCGCCAGGGCTTCGAGACCTGCGGCACCGTCGAGTTCATGGCCAGCCACGAGCTGCTCACCCGTATCACCGGCGACCCGGTCTGGGCCGACCTGTGCGAGGAACTGGCCTTCAACATGCTGCCCGCGTCGACCGACCCCGCCGGATCGGGCATCCACTACGTCACCAGCGCCAACAGCGTCGACCTCGACAACACCCGCAAGACGCAGGGGCAGTTCCAGAACGGCTTCGCGATGCAGTCCTTCCAGCCCGGCGTCGACCAGTACCGCTGCTGCCCGCACAACTACGGCATGGGCTGGCCCTACTTCACCGAGGAGCTGTGGCTCGCCACGCCGGACCGCGGCCTGGCGGCGGCGATGTACGCACCGTGCCGGGTCACGGCGAAGGTCGCCGACGGCACCTCCGTCACGATCACCGAGGACACCGACTACCCCTTCAAGGAGACCGTCACCCTCACCCTGGCCCTGGACAAGGCGGTGCGCTTCCCGCTGCGGCTGCGCATACCCGGCTGGTGCACCGGCCCGCAGCTCTCCGTCAACGGACGCCGGGTGCAGGCCCCGGCCGACGGACCGGCCTTCGCCGAGATCGAGCGGACCTGGCGCAACGGCGACCGGGTCACGCTGCGGCTGCCGCAGGCCACCACGGTGCGCACCTGGAAGAGCGGCGCGGTCAGCGTCGACCGCGGCCCCCTGACGTACTCCCTGCGCATCGGCGAGTCCTACGAGCGCTACGAGGGCACCGACGCCTTCCCGCACCAGGCGGTGCACGCGACCACCCCGTGGAACTACGCGCTGGCCCCCGACCCGAAGGACGACCTGACCTTCAGCGCCGACTCCGGCCCGCTGACCGGCGACCCGTTCACGCACGAGGACGTCCCCGTGCGCATCCGGGCCCGCGCCCGGCGCCTGGAGCAGTGGGTCGCGGACGACGAGCACGTGGTGGCCCCGCTCCAGCAGAGCCCGGCGCGCGCCACCGGCGCGCAAGAGGAGGTGACCCTCATCCCCATGGGCGCGGCCCGCCTGCGCGTCACCGCGTTCCCCACGGCGAGCCCCGACGGCCGCCCCTGGACGCCCGAGCCGGCCTACCGCCGGATCGAGAACCGGCACAGCGGCAAGATCCTCGCGGTCGACGGCATGTCCCTGGACGACGGCGGACGCGTGGTCCAGTTCGACAACTCCGGTACGGGCGATCACGCGTGGCAGCTCATCGACCGGGGCCAGGGCCGCTACACCCTGCGCAACGGCTACAGCGGCAAGGTCCTTGGCATCGAAGGGGCATCAACGGCCAACTCCGCGAAGTCCGTTCAGTTCACCGACAGCGGAGCGGCGCATCTGCGCTGGGAGAGGGTCGACAAGGGCGACGGCTGGTTCCTGCTCCGCAACACCCACAGCGGCAAGGTCCTGGGAGTGGACGGCATGTCGACGTCCAACAGCGCACAGGTCGTGCAGTTCGAGGACAACGGCACGGCCGACCATCTGTGGCGGCTGGTCTGACACCTGCCTTCTGCCGCCGGTGCCGCCCGCGCCTGTGTGCCCGGGCGGCACCGGCCGCGGTTCGGGCTCCGCGCGGCTGCTCGCTGCGGAGCCGAGACGGTCAGATGATCACGACGCGGCGACCGCGTGTGTGACCGGCCTGGCTGTCGATGTGCGCCGCCGCGGCGTCGGCGAGCGTGTACGACTTCTCGACCGGGATGTGCAGCTTGCCCCGCGCGATGAGGCCGACGGTCTCGGCGAGCGCGTCCGGCACGCTCGCGGCCACGCCGGAGAAGCGGACGCCGAGCTCGGGTGCGGCGAGATCGGCGGTGGTGATGACCTTCTGCGGGTCCCCGGTCAGTTCGACGAGTTCGCGGATCACGCCCGAGCCGGCGAGATCGAGGGCCGCGTCGATGCGGCCGAGCTGCCGTACCCGCCCGACCAGGCCCTTGCCGTAGGTCGTGGCGATGGCGCCCAGGCTTCGCAGGTAGTCCTGGTTCGCGGCGCCTGCCGTGCCGATCACGGTGATGCCGCGGTCGCGGGCGACCTGAAGGACGGCCGAGCCGACGCCCCCGGACGCACCGCTGACCAGCAGCGTCTGGCCGGGCCGCACACCGACCTCGCGGATGATGCGCAGCGCGGTCTCCATCACGGAGGGGTATCCGGCCGCCTCTTCGAACGTCAACCCTTCGGGCATCCGGGCCCAGGCCCCCAGTACGGCGAACTCGGCGTAGGTGCTGTGGCCTTCACCGAAGACGTGGTCGCCGATCTCGACCCCGTCGACTCCCTCGCCGACCTCGTCCACCACTCCGGCGGCATCCAGGCCGACTCCGGAGGGCAGTTCGGTCGGATGGGCGCCCAGGATCTGGCCTTCGCGGATCCTCCAGTCGACGGGGTTCACGCCCGCCGCCCGCACGGCGATGCGTATCTGACCTGGGGCCGCGTGGGGCTCCTCGGCGTCTATGAGGTGCAGGACATCGGGGCCGCCGAACTCGGCGAAGCTCACTTTCTTCATGCGGCCGACCGTAGCACTAACGGTTAGTGTTTCGAAACGGTTAGGGTTTTGTACCTGATAGCGTCGGGGCATGATCGAGCCGTCCGGACGCCGTGAGCGCAAGAAGGCCGCGACCCGCCAGAAGATCGCCGACACCGCCCTGCGGCTCTTCCTGGAACGCGGCTACGACGCGGTGGGCATCCGTGACGTGGCCGCCGAAGCGGACGTGGCCGTCACCACGGTCTTCTCCCACTTCGCCGGCAAAGAGGCCCTGGTGTTCGAGCTGGACGAAGACTTCGAGCAACGCCTCGCGCGGGCGGTCACCGACCGGGCGCCGCACGATCCGCTCATCCCCGCACTGCGCCACGAGATCCAGGCCCTGGTGCGCCATTGCACGGCGGAGGGCGCCGACCCGCTCTGGCGCATGATCGACGCATCACCTGCCCTGCGGCAGTACGAGGAGTCGATGCGGCTGCGCCATGCGCAGTCACTCGCGGCGGCCATCGCCGCCGATCTCGGTCTGCCGCCGGACGCCACGTCCTGCCGCGCCATCGCCCGGTTCGCGATCGACGCCTTCTCGCTGGCCCGCGAGGCGGATGATCCGGAGGCCGTGGTGGACGAGGTCTTCCGGATGATCGAGGCGGCCTGGGAGGTCGCCGCACCAGCCCGGCGTGCGTGAGGCCGGCGGGCGGGCGCCCGCGGCGTCAGCCTGATCGCCGGGGGCCGGAATAGCCGGGGGATGAAATAACGGGAGTGCGCACCCTCTTGACCATGACAGCGACGGCAACGGAGTGGAGCGCGATCCGCCCCGGGCAGCGGTCCGCCGCAGAGAGGGGACGGGAGCGATGAGCCTTCGTCAGTTCGAGTACGCCCTGGCCGTGGCCGAGGAAGGCTCGGTGACGGCGGCGGCTGAGCTGCTGCACGTCGCCCAGCCGTCGGTGTCCCAGCAGATCCGCGGCCTGGAGCGCGACCTCGGCGTGAAACTGTTCGCCCGCACGCCCAGCGGCCTTGTGCCCACCGTGGTCGGCCGCGCGTTCCTGCGGGAGGCGGAGGTCGCGGTGAGGGCATCGCGGCGGGCGAGGGCGACGGCGCAGGCCGGCGCCGACGAGCTGGTGGGCGAGCTGGTGGTCTCGGTGCAGATGGGCTTCGGCGCACGGCAGTTGCCGGGCGCCCTTGGTGCGCTGCGCCGCCGCTGTCCGCGCCTGGAGGTCACCGTCTTCGAGGAGCCGAGCTCCGCCGAGTTGGAACAGCTGGGCCGCCGCGGCGTGCTGGACCTCGCCCTGATGGCGGCGTGCGAGCAGAGCCCCGACGACGCCCACCACCTCGGCGACGAGGAGTTCGTCGTGGTCCTTGCCGCCGGGCACCCGCAGCTCGCCGCGGACCGCGTCGAGCTGCGCGCACTTCAGGGCGAGCCGTGGGTGAGGTTCGACCGCGACAGCGCGCTCGACGCCGTGCTCCTGAACCTGCTGCGGGACAGTGACCTGGCCCCGACCACGGCCGCCCGTGTCTCCCAGACGGCCACGGCCGTGCGCTGGGCCGCCCAAGGTCTCGGGGCCACGCTCGTCCCGGCCTCCGCGGTGCCCCACGGGCACGAGCACCTCGTACGCCCGGTGTTCCCGGCGGTGTCCCAGCCCGTCATCGCCGTGCTGCGGCAGGACGCGGGCCCGGCGGAGACGGCTCTGCTCGAACTCCTGCGTGAAGAAGAATGGTGAATTCCCGTCACCCGGAATGAACGGGCCGGAATTCCGCTCCGGTCAGCCCCTGGTGAATTCACCGCCGTCCACGACGAGATTGCTTCCGGTCAGCCAGCTCGCCCGCTCGGACATGAGAAACAGGACGGCGTCAGCGATGTCGTCGGGCAGGCCGTCGCGCCCCAGCGGGGGAGCGGTGGTGTCCTGACCCGGCCCTGAGTCGATGAGCGCCCACTGCTCGCGCGTCGCCTCGCCGCCGGGAGTGGCGGTTCTGCCGGGAGAGACGGTGTTGACCCGCACTCCGTGCGGGGCCAGCTCCGCGGCCAGTCCCCGGCTGTAGTTCTCCAGCGCCGCCTTCGCCGCCGTGTAGTGCAGGAACGGCGGTGGCGTGAGGGGGTTCGCGGCCGAGGAGACGTGCACGATCACCCCGGAACGCTGCTCGCGCATCCCCGGCGCGAGCAGCGCGTCAAGGCGCACCGCCGCAAGGAAGTTCAGGTCAAGGGCGTCCTGCCACTCCTCGTCGGGGATGGCCGAAGCGCTCTTGTGCGGGCGTGCGCCGCCGGCGTTGTGGACCAGGAGGTCCACCCCGCCGAGCACCTCCCGCGCCCTCGCGGCCAGCGCCTGCGCACCGGCCCGCGTCCGCACGTCGGCCGCCACGAAGGCGGCCCCCTGCGGCACCGTGCTCGTCGCCGACCTGGCGGTGGTGAGCACCTCGGCACCCGCGTCCAGGAGTTGGCGCACGAGGGCCGCTCCGATCCCGCGAGAACCGCCTGTGACCAGGGCCCGCTTTCCCGCGAATTCCTGCTTTTCTGATCCGTTCTTGCTCGTGGGCATGCCACTGGTCCTCTCGGTCGCGTCTTGTCCGCTCGATGGAATAAGGGCCGACGTGTGCAGAGCGCGAATCTTCGGAAGAATCGCGGTGAATGGTGGGCCCCTTGGCGAGCTGTTTCACGGTACGTACGGAAAAGAGCGAGAGGCAAAGACGAAAAGCCAGCAGGTGGTATAGGGAAAGCCTATCCAGGGCAGGGTCGTTGGGCGCCGGGGCAGGGTGACTCGGCGGTACGTGGCACCGGACGAGGCAGCCCGGGTCAAGCGGTGAGGCGCAATCTGCCGCTACTCGGCGCGCAGCTGAAGAAGGTACGTCGCCGTCACCGCGACGGCACGGTCCCGGTCGTGCGACAGCTCCATGAGGGCGCGGGCCGTCCTGGTTCCGGGGATGCCCGCCAGCGCCTGGGTCAGCCGTCTGCGCGCAGGGGCCTCTGTCGTGTCGTGGGCGAGGCGTGCCACGAGCGTGGTCGCGAGCTGGTCCGCCCTGGCGGTGTCGCTCGCCAGCACGCTCAGCGCATCGGCCGCATCGGTGTCGTTCCGCCCTTCCACGATCATGTCGACAAGCGTCGGGACCGCGTCGGCCTCTCCGCGTGTCCCCAGTGTCAGCGCCGCATACCCGCGCACCACGGCGTCGGGGTGCTCCAGGGCCTTCCGCAGCCGTGCGGCAGCCTCGTCGCCGGGCATTTCGGCGAGCGACTGCACGGCGCGTTCCCGTACGGCGGCCACCGGTGAGTCAAGGCCCTGCGCCAGCAGCACCGGAGCGTCCTCGCCCGAGCGCGCGAGAGCCCATCGAAGGGCCCCGGCGACGTTCGGATCCGTCTCGCTGAGAGCGGCCTCGACCAGGGCCTCCACCGGCACCGGCATCTCGTCGCCCGAGGACAGGGCGGCACGCTGGCGCGCGTCGGCGTTCTTCGAGCCCAGGGCCTGGAGCAGTGCGACGACCTGGAGGACGTCCTCCCAGCCGGCGGGGCCCGCGGCATCGATACGGCGCAGCCGCGTGAGCAACTCGGTCTCGGCCGCGATGCGTTGGCGCGTCTGCACGATGAGGTCGCCGACGAGCGCCGACGGCGTGAAGCCGGAGTCGTCGAGCGCGCGCCCGATCTCCCGCAGCGAAAGCCCCAGCGACCGCAGGCTCTCGATGTGGAAGATCCGCCGGATGTCCTCCCCGGAGTACTCCCGGTACCCGGAGGCGCTGCGGCCGGAGGGCCGCACCAGGCCGAGCGACTCGTAGTGCCTGAGCATGCGGGCACTGACCCCGGACCGTCGCGCCACCTCACCGATCAACACGCCCTATTGTCCCTCGCGGCCCGACCCGCCGAGGGCCACGACGCGCTTGGCCTCCTCGATCGCGAACTCGAACCCGGTCTCCGGATCGCGCAGCAGCCGTTGCGTCGCCAGCGCGTGCGCGTGCACCCGCGGGTCGGGATTCGTCGTTGCCGTATGCAGGGCCGGCACGATCACTTCGCCCAGTGCGATCAGGGCCCGGCTGAGACTCAGTTGCGTCTCCCGCTCACCGCGCCCCAGCTGTGTCGCCAGCGTCGTGGCCAGGGCGGACTCCTCGCCTTCCGGTACGAGCAGGACCGCGGCCCGCCAGGCGCTGCGGGCCACCTCGTCGTCGGTGTCGGCAAGCAGCGCCCGTGTGATCGCCGGCCACGCCCGCCGGTCGCCGATCTTGGACAGGGTGTGCAGCGCCTGGCTCCTGGCCTGCGCCCGCTCCGAGCGGAGCTCGCGGAGCAGCCCGGGAAGCGTCACGGACACCGGGTGGCGGGTGAACGCCCAGGTCAGCATGTCGCGGACGAAGAACTCGGGCTCGACCGCGCACCGCTCGATGAGCTTGTCGACGTAGCGCGGGTCAGGCGTCGTGCCGACCGCCAGCGCGGCCCGCAACCGCACCGACGCACTCTCGTCCTCCAGCGCCCGGAGCTCTTGTAGGTCCTGCGTGTCCTGTCTTGTGATCGTCATGGAGACCACCTCCTTGGCGAGCAGTGAAGACCTTGTCACCGTGTCAAGGTCAAACAGGGGCCGCGCCGGCGCGGTGTGCTCGCGCCCCCGGGGGTGGACCCCCCACACCCCCGGGGGAGACCCCCGGGGTTTTGGGGTTAGCCCCAAAACCGGAGCGCACCCGCACAAGACGAGCCGACCATAGCCCGGGAA
>NZ_JBSGSG010000088.1:0-40348 GCF_053606765.1 Streptomyces sp. NPDC055189 | reverse complement strand
GGGCTGGATAGATCCAGCCCGGCCGGCGTTTGAGGCCATCTTTTCGGGGGTCCAGGGGGCGGAGCCCCATGGTTTCGGGAAGGGGCGGGATTGGGGAGAGCCCCGCAGGGAACGCCCGGACCTCAGCCCCCGGACCCGGCGAAGTGCTCCCGCACCAACGTCTGGACGACCGCCAGGTCCTGTGCCGCCAACGCCTCCAGCAGAGCCATATGCTCCGCCGCGTCAGCGACGAGGTCCGCCCGGCGGCCATGGACGGGGCCGCTCACGAGGGGCCACTGCGACCGGCGGTGGAGATCGTCCGCGACCTGCACCAGCTGCTGGTTCCCCGAAAGGGCGAGTACCGCCCCGTGAAAGGCACGGTCGGCCTCCGCATACCGGGCAAGATCCCCACCCGCCGCAGCCACCGCACTCGCCTCCGCAAGAGGACGAAGCTCACACCACCGCGCCACCGGCACCGTACGGGCAAGGCGCAACATCACCGGCACCTCGATCAGCGCCCGCACCTCCGCCAGCTCCCCCAGCTCACGAGCGCTCCGCTCGGTGACCCGGAAGCCGCGGTTGGGCACGACCTCCACGGCCCCCTCGGTCGCCAGCTGCTGCATCGCCTCACGCACGGGAGTCGCCGAGACCCCGAACCGCTCGCCGAGCGCGGGCGCCGAGTACACCTCGCCCGGCGCGAGCTCGCCCCCGACGAGCGCGGCCCGCAGGGCGTCCAGGATCTGCCCGCGGACCGAATTCCGCTGCACGGCCTTGCGGGGCGCGGGCAGGACCGCCTCCGCATGCGTGTGCTCACCCCGAGCCGGAGCCGGGCCCGGAGCAGGAGCCTGCGAGCCCCGCGGCTGCTCCGGCACACGGACGGCGAGGCGGTACGCGTCATGCGCTCTGGCCTGCTCCACGAGGTCCACCCCAAAGTCCGCTCGGTCCGAAAGGTACGAGAGGCACCATAGGCGGACAGCCCCGCAGTTGAAACCTCGATCATTCCGGGTAAGGTTAGGCTTACCTGTAATCGATCGTGATTCGGTGGTTCCCTCATGTCCGTCCCCACCCTGGCCAAGCGCGCCCCGAGCGCCCTCGCGGACGCCTACGCCCGCCTCGCCGAGGTGTTTCCCGGACTGCGTGTGAGCGAGCTCGGCGACGACGAGCAGGCCCCACAGGGCGGCGGCTGGGTCACCGCCTCCCGGCTCGCGGAGGGCGGGGCCGATCTCGACGCTTTTCTCGCGTGGGACGAGGCGCAGGTACAGAGGGACTACGGACAGGCGGGGCGACCGGACGTCATCGCCAGCTTCGCCCTGCACCGCTATGCCTGGCCCGCCACCCTGCTCATCACCGTGCCGTGGTTCCTGCTCCGCAGGGTCCCCCGTTTCCCCGTGCAGAACGTCTCCTACGAGCGCACCCTCGGCCGCCTGGCCGTCCGCAGCACGGGCTTCGCCTGCCTGCCCGACGACCCGGCCGCCACTCTTCCGGGCGCACACGTCGTAGCGGACGAGGAGGCGCTGCGCGCGGAGGTCCGGGACGCGGTCGCCGAGCACCTGGGACCGCTCCTCGACGCCTTCGGGCCTCGGATGCGGCGCCGCTCGCGCGCCCTGTGGAGCCTGGCCACGGACGAGATCGTGGAGGGGCTCTGGTACATCGCGCACCTCCTCGGCGAAGAGGAGCGCGCCACGGCCGACCTGGAGCGGCTGCTGCCCGGCGCCACCAAGCCGTACGTGGGCACGGCGGGGTTCCGTGAGCTGACGGGACCGAACGGCGAATCGCTGCCGACGCGGGATCGCGCGAGCTGCTGCATGTTCTACACGCTGCGTCCCGAGGACACCTGCGTGACGTGCCCGCGCACCTGCGACGCGGACCGAATCGAGCGCCTGAGCGCCGCCGCTGCGGCCTGACCCGGCCCTCGCACCGGACCAAAACCGCAACCCCTCCTCCTTGAACCACCCTTTCGTGTTCGTTTAATCGAACTCAACTCCCAACTCCGTGGGCTGAGTTCGAGGAAAACGGCGCGCGCCGCACCCCTTTGCACCCCCCTACGCGTTCTCTTGCCCCGAAACCCCTCTGAGGGCCATCGGGATTGGGTCACTATGGCGCCCGAACGCCCTACCGCGACGCAAGGGACCCCAGATGAGACTGACCGACATATCGCTGGACTGGCTGCTTCCGGGCTGCGTCCTGCTCCTGGGCATGCTGGTGGCGGTGGCAGTACTCGCACGCGGCAAGCGCGCCGGCCAGAAGGCGGCCGCAAGTGCCGCCGGCGACGACTCCTGGGAACGCAGCGAGGAACGCCGAAGGCGCAAGGAAGCCATCTACGGATCGGCCTCGTACGTTCTGCTGTTCTGCTGTGCGGCGGTGGCCGCCGCGCTCTCGTTCCACGGCCTGGTCGGCTTCGGCCGGCAGAATCTCAACCTCACCGACGGCTGGGAGTACCTCGTCCCGTTCGGGCTCGACGGCGCGGCGATGTTCTGCTCCGTGCTCGCCGTGCGCGAGGCGAGTCACGGTGACGCGGCCCTCGGGTCGCGGCTCCTGGTGTGGACGTTCGCGGGTGCCGCCGCCTGGTTCAACTGGGTGCACGCGCCCAGGGGCCTGGGCCACGCGGGCGCCCCGCAGTTCTTCTCCGGGATGTCGCTCTCGGCCGCGGTGCTCTTCGACCGCGCGCTGAAGCAGACCCGACGTGCGGCGCTGCGCGAACAGGGCCTGGTGCCCAGGCCGTTGCCGCAGATCCGGATCGTGCGGTGGCTGCGCGCGCCGCGGGAGACCTTCGGCGCCTGGTCGCTGATGCTCCTGGAAGGCGTACGCAGCCTGGACGAGGCGGTCGAGGAGGTCCGCGAGGACCGGCGCGAGAAGCAGCGCACCCGGACCACCAGGCGGGACCGGGAGAAGCTGGAGCGTGCGCAGCTCAAGGCGATCAGCAGGGGCCAGCGCGGCCTGCTCGGGCGCGGCGGAGGGCGTCAGGTCGACCTGCCGGCCGTCACGTCGGCCGCGGGGTCCGCGCAGGTCACCGCGGACCCTTCCATAGCAACGCAGGAGCAGCTTCCCCTGCGTTCCCGTCCCTCCCTCCAGGCCGTGAAGAACGGTTCTGAACCCGTCACCGTCGACCTCACCGCCGAGGACGACACCCAGGCGCTGCCACGGCTGGACTCCCTGGAGCGGAAGCTCAAGGATCTGGAGCAGCAGTTCGGCTGATGTCAGCAGCGCGGGACGGGAGTCGGTCGGCGGTCCGGTTCAGGCCGGGCCGCCGTCCAGTTCGAACCACACCACCTTCCCGACGCCATGTGCCCGCACGCCCCATGCGTCGGAGAGGGACTGCACGAGCACCAGGCCCCGGCCGTGCGTGCTGTCGTCGGCGTTCGCCGCGCTCAGCTTCGGGCGGCGCCCGACGAAATCCCTGACCTCGACCCGCAGCCTGCCCGGCCGCACAGTCGCCGTCAGGATGGCGTCACGATCGGTGTGCACCAGTGCGTTCGTGACCAGTTCGCTGGTCAGCAACTCGGCTATCTCGGATTTTCCGGGCCGCCCCCAGGACCGGAGAAGTTCACGCAGCGCTCCCCTGACTTCCGGGACCGCCCGCAGGTCGGATCGCCCCAATCTGCGCCGGAGCTGAGCCCGATGGAGCTCTGCCGGCTTGTTGTCGGTCGGCTCGTCCATTGCTTTCGGCGAAGAGGCCCCGAGATGAATGGGACCGCCTCCTCTTACTTGCCTTGTCATGTTCCCCGCCCACAAACGAGTCATTTCCTCCCTGCTCGAACACGTTCACGGAATGCATGCCCCACTCGGTTGGCGGCACTCATGTCCATTTCTCAACCATTGGAGTGGGTGCGCCCTGGCCAGTCGGGGAAGTGAAGCCGGTGGACCGTTTCTGCTTGATCCCGACCGGGCCCTCCCGCGCCACACCGGGCCCGCCCGAGCACCCCGAGGAGCCGCCGTGCACGACGACCGACTGCTGGTGGAGGGACGCCTGGAGCGCGCCCTGCGGCAGTTCATCCGCCCCGCCCAGTACGCGGACCGCGTGCCGCTCGCCCTCTCCGTCTGGCACGCGCCGGGCGAGCCCGTCCCCGTCGCCGATGCCCTGGCCGCCTCGTACGAGGACTTCGAGACCGGCACCGCCTGGGGAAAACCCTGGTCAACCAGTTGGTTCCGGCTGCGCGGTCAGGTGCCCGACGCCTGGCGCGGGCGCCACGTCGAGGTGGTCGTCGACCCCGGCTTCACCGGTGAGGGGCCGGGCTTCCAGGCGGAGGGTCTGGTGTACGACGCGTCGGGCGTACCCATCAAGGGCATTCACCCCCGCAATCGGCACATTCCCGTGGCAGCTGCCGCGCAGGGGGGCGAGCAGGTGCACCTACTCCTGGAAGCGGCGGCCAACCCAACCGTTCTGCATGACTTCGAACCGACACCCCTGGGCGACGTACTGACCGCGGGTGATGGCCCCATCTACCGATTCGCGTCTGCCGACGTCGCCGTACTGGACGAGGACGTTTGGCAGTTGACGCTGGACATCGAGGTCCTTTCCGAGCTCATGTACGAACTGGACGCCGCCCGTCCGCGGCGCCACGAAATTCTGCGTGCCCTGGAGCGAGCGCTCGACGCCCTCGATCTGCACGACGTGTCGGGCACGGCGGCGGCGGCCCGCGCCGAGCTCGCTGAGGTCCTCGCGAGCCCCGCACACGCCAGCGCACACCGAATCTCGGCCACCGGGCACGCCCACATCGACTCGGCCTGGCTGTGGCCGCTGCGCGAGACGGTGCGCAAGGCGTCGCGCACCTTTGCCAATGTGACGGCTCTCGCAAAGGACTATCCCGAGCTGGTCTTCGCCTGTTCGCAGGCCCAGCAGTACGCCTGGGTCAAGGAGCACCAGCCGCACATCTGGGAGCGCATCAAGAAGGCCGTCGCGGACGGCAACTGGTCGCCGGTGGGTTCGATGTGGGTCGAGTCGGACGCCAACATGCCGGGCGGCGAGGCCCTTGCCCGGCAGATCACGCACGGGATGCGGTTCTTCCGCGAGGAGCTGGGGGTCGAGACGGAGGAGATCTGGCTGCCGGACTCCTTCGGCTACACGGCGGCGTTCCCGCAGCTGGCGAAGCTCGCGGGCGTCCGCTGGTTCCTCACCCAGAAACTGAGCTGGAACCAGTCCAACAAGATGCCGCACCACACCTTCTGGTGGGAGGGCATCGACGGCACCCGGGTCTTTACGCACTTCCCCCCGGTGGACACCTACAACTCCCAGTTCCACGGTGCCGAACTCGCTCACGCCGAGAAGAACTTCACCGAGAAGGGCCGCGCTTCCCACTCTCTTGTCCCGTTCGGCTGGGGCGACGGCGGCGGTGGTCCGACCCGGGAAATGCTGGAGAAGGCACGGCGACTGCGGTCCCTGGAGGGTTCGCCGCGGGTCGAGATCGTCAAGCCGTCGAAGTTCTTCGCCGACGCCGAGGAGGAGTACGGGACGCAGGCGCCCGTCTGGTCGGGCGAGCTCTATCTGGAGCTGCACCGCGCCACGTACACCTCGCAGGCGGCCACCAAGCGCGGCAACCGACGCACCGAACACGCCCTGCGCGAGGCCGAGTTGTGGTGCACGGCAGCCGCCGTGCGCGACCCCGCGTACGTCTACCCCTACGGGCCCCTCGACCGGCTCTGGAAGACCGTGCTCCTGCACCAGTTCCACGACATCCTGCCGGGCTCGTCCATCGCCTGGGTGCACCGCGAGGCGCGCGACACGTACGCGCGCGTGCTCGCCGAGCTCGACGAGATCACCGCGGCGGCGGTCCGCTCGCTCGGCCCGGGAGGGCCCGCCGCGTTCAACGCGTCGCCGTACGCGCGCAGTGAGGTCGTCACGGCCGACGACGGCACCCTGGTGCACGTCAACGTCCCGGCCCTGGGCAGCAAGGGGCTCGAAGAGGCCGCCTCGTACACGCGCGAGACCGGGGCGACCGCTCTGCTCGCCGACGGCGAGATCCAGCTCCTGAACGAGCACTTGCGCGTCGCCATCGACGCGGACGGGCTCCTGACCTCCGTGCACGACATCGACGGACACCGCGAGGTCCTCTCCCCCGGTTCGCGCGGCAACCTCCTCCAGCTGCATCCCGACCACCCCACGCACTACGACGCGTGGGACCTCGACAAGCACTACCGCAACACGCACACCGACCTCACGGACGCCGAGTCCGTGGAGCTCGTCGAGGACGGGCCGCTGCGTGTCGCCGTCCGTGTGGTGCGGGCCTTCGGGAACTCGCGGATCACCCAGGAGATCCGCCTCGCGGCGGGCAGCCGCCGTATCGACGTCGTCACGGAGGTCGACTGGCGCGAGTCGGAGAAGGTGCTCAAGGCGGCCTTCCCGCTGGACGTGCACGCCGAACGGTCGGCCGCCGAGATCCAGTTCGGGCACGTGCACCGCTCCACGCACGCCAACACCGGCTGGGACGCGGCCCGTTTCGAGATCTGCGCGCACCGGTGGCTGCGGGTCGCCGAGGAGGCGTACGGCGTGGCGGTGCTCAACGACTCGACGTACGGCCATGACGTGACGCGCGCGCCGCACGGCGACGGGCTCGGCACCACCGTGCGCCTCACGCTGCTTCGCGCGCCGCACAGCCCCGACCCGGAGACGGACCTGGGCGTGCACCGGTTCACGTACGCGCTGCTGCCCGGTGCGACCACGGGTGACGCGGTCGCGGAGGGGCTCGCCCTCAACCTGCCGCTGCGGGTGGCCGACGCGCCCGTGCTGCCGTCCCTGGTGAGCGTCGACAATCCGGCGGTGACCGTGGAGTCGGTGAAGCTCGCGGACGACGGCAGCGGCGATGTGGTGGTGCGGCTCTACGAGTCGCGGGGCGGGCGCGCGGCGGCCGTGCTCACCACGTCGTTCGCGGTGAGCACGGCCGAGGTGACCGACCTCCTGGAGCGTCCGCTCGAAGCGGCACACACCGACGGCGATGGCCTCGTGCTCGCACTGCGTCCGTTCCAGATCCTGACGCTCAGGCTGCGTCCGGCCTGAGTCGGTCGGTGGCCCGTCAGGGGCGTGGCACGTTCCGCAGGTTGGAGCGTGCCATCTGGACCATGCGGCCGACCCCGCCGTCCAGGACGATCTTGCTGGCGGAGAGCGCGAAGCCGGTCACCATCTCGGAGCTGATCTTGGGCGGGATGGAGAGGGCGTTCGGGTCCGTGACGATGTCGACGAGGGCGGGGCCCTTGTGCGCGAAGGCGTCCTTCAGGGCGCCTTGGAGCTGCTTGGGCTTCTCGACGCGCACTCCGTAGGCGCCCGCGGCGCGGGCCACCGCGGCGAAGTCGGGGTTGTGGTTGGCCGTGCCGAACGAAGGGAGCCCGGCCACCAGCATCTCCAACTCGACCATGCCGAGAGCCGAGTTGTTGAACAGGACGACCTTCACCGGCAGGTCGTGCTGGACGAGGGTGAGGAAGTCGCCCATCAGCATGGAGAATCCGCCGTCGCCCGACATGGAGATCACCTGGCGCTTGCGGTCGGTGAACTGGGCGCCGATCGCCTGCGGCAGGGCGTTGGCCATCGAGCCGTGGCTGAAGGAGCCGATGATGCGGCGTTTGCCGTTCGGGGTGAGATAGCGGGCCGCCCAGACGTTGTTCATGCCCGTGTCGACGGTGAACACCGCGTCGTCGGAGGCCAGTTCGTCCACCACGGACGCCACGTATTCGGGGTGGATCGGGATGTGCTTCTCGACCTTGCGCGTATAGGCCTTGATGACGCCTTCGAGCGCGTCCGCGTGCTTCTTGAGCATCTTGTCGAGGAACTTGCGGCTGGTCTTGGGCGTGACGCGCGGGGTGAGACAGCGCAGGGTTTCGCGTACGTCGCCCCAGACGGCGAGGTCCAGCTTGGAGCGGCGGCCGAGGCGCTCGGGGCGCACGTCGACCTGGGCGATCTTGACGTCGTCGGGCAGGAAGGCGTTGTACGGGAAGTCGGTGCCGAGCAGGATGAGCAGGTCGCACTCGTGGGTGGCCTCGTAGGCGGCGCCGTAGCCGAGCAGGCCGCTCATGCCGACGTCGTACGGGTTGTCGTACTGGATCCATTCCTTGCCCCGCAGGGCGTGGCCCACCGGAGACTTGATCTTCTCGGCGAACTCCATGACCTCGGCGTGCGCGCCCGCCGTGCCACTGCCGCAGAAGAGAGTGACCCGGTCGGCCTCGTCGATCATCGCGGCGAGCTTGTCGATCTCCGCGTCGCCCGGGCGTACGGAGGGGCGCGAGGTGACGAGGGCGGTCTCGACGGCCTTCTCCGGTGCCGGCTCGTCGGCGATGTCTCCGGGCAGGGTGACGACGCTGACGCCGGACTGCCCGATCGCGTGCTGGATGGCGCTCTGGAGCAGCCGTGGCATCTGCTTCGGGCTGGAGATCATCTCGCTGTAGTGACTGCACTCCTGGAAGAGCCGGTCGGGGTGGGTCTCCTGGAAGAAGGAGAGTCCGATCTCGCTCGACGGGATGTGCGAGGCGAGCGCGAGGACGGGCGCCATGGAGCGGTGGGCGTCGTAGAGGCCGTTGATCAGGTGGAGGTTGCCCGGGCCGCAGGAGCCGGCGCAGACGGCGAGATTCCCGGTGATCTGGGCCTCGGCACCGGCCGCGAAGGCGGCGGTCTCCTCGTGCCTGACCTGCACCCATTCGATGCCCTTGGTGCGCCTGATCGCGTCCACGACCGGGTTGAGGCTGTCGCCCACGACTCCGTACATGCGGCGCACGCCGGCGCGGACGAGGATGTCGACGAACTGCTCGGCGACGTTCTGCTTGGCCATGGCTACCCGAACCCTTCAGTCCCCTTGACTCCCTTGTGACTCTCTTGGGGTCCATGAATTCACAGAGAGGGCGCTCACGCCTCCCAAACGGCGGCTGCCGTTCGGTCGTCCGCGTATCCCTTGACCCTGACCTGGATGTCCGCGAGGAAGGCCGCGAGGCCCGGCGGGCCGCTCTTGGACCACCGCTGCGTGAGGTGCGCGGCGAGCTCGGGCTCGCCGCTCAGGGGCTCGGCGAGGCCGCCGCTGCAGAGCAGCAGGGCATCACCCGGGCGGGCTACGGAGGCGCGGAAGCGGAAGGGTTCGCGGGGCGGGGGCTCGGGAGCGGGCTCGTACGGACTCGGGGGCGTGATGATCCCCATGTCCATGGTGAGCCGATCCCCGTCAGGGGTCTGGGGCGGCACGGACCCGAACCCCACGACGGGCGGCCCCGCGTCCCCCGCGGTGTCGCTGACGTGCGGCTCGATGTCCTGCCATGCGCCGTCCCGCAGCCGGAAGAGCCCGCCGCTCCCGACGCCGAAGAAGACGCGGGTACGGCACTCGGGGTCGGCGGGCAGGAGCAGGCAGCGCAGGGACGCCGCGTACTCCTCGGGCTCGATGCCCAGGTCGGCGGCGTGCGCGCGGAGTTTGCCGAGGCTGCGGTCGGTGAGCCGGTGCAGGCCGCTCTTGAGGTCGCCGCGCCGGGCGGCCCGGATGTCCTCGGAAAGCCGCTGATGGCTGCGGCCCACGGCCCGCCCGATCCAGGCGCAGGCCTCGGCGGCGGCGCGATGGGCTCCCGGCGTGGCCCGCGCGCCGGTGGCCATGGCGACCAGGACGAGGGCGCTCTCCCCCGCCCCGAACCGCGCGGTGAGCAGCGAGTCGCGCCGCGGTTCGCCGCGGTAGCGCGCGGAGTCCCCGCGCACGGAGACGGCTCGCAGGGTGGAGGTTCCGTAGCGGGCGCCGTCGAGCACGGTGTCGGCGACCAGATCGCCGAGGTCGTCGGGGTCGGCGACGGGCAGGACGGTGGGCTCGGCGTCGTAGGTGGGCGGGCCGTCGCCCACGTACGGAACGGCGTCCACGGGTGCCGCCGTCGCGGACGGCTCCCGTTCGACCGGGGCGGGTGCCTGCGGGTCCGCCGGGGCAGGTGCCTGCGGGTCCGGAACCGCGGATGCCTCGGGCACGCGGGGCGCGGGGACCGCGGTCGTGCGGCTCGGATCGCCGGGCGGCTTCGACGGCGGCCCCGCCGGGAAAGTGACCGGCCCTGTGGGCGCGGCGGACGCCTCCCAGGGGGCGACGCCCGGACGGACGCGGGCGGCGGGAGGGGGCTCGTACGGAGGCGAAGGGTTGTACGGAGGCGGGGGGTCGTACGAAGGCGGCGGCGCTTCGGCCTGGCCCAATGGCTCACCCTGCGTGAACGGCCCGCCCCGCGCGGCGCCGGTGTCGCGGACGGGCGGCTCCCCCGTGGCCGCGGGATCCGGCGTCCGCGGGCCGAGGTCCCGGGTGGCGTCCGGCGCGCCCCGCCGGTCCCGGAGATCCGGGGGCGGCGGCTCCGGGTCGGGTAAGCGGCCCGGACGCGGGAGGGTTCCTTCCGCGCCCTCGCCCGCGGGGGAAGCATCGGCCACGTCCTCGCCGGCCGCCGCGGAGACCGCCGAGGCGAACCTGTCGTCGAGGCTGTCGGCCGCCTCGGCCGGCCCCGTGTCATGAGCGGAGTCGTCGTACAGCTGACCCCACCAGTCGTCCTCCTGGCCGGAGGCCCCGTCGTGCCTCTCCCCCTGCTGGCTCATGCCCCTATTGTCCACCGCAGAGGCCGTACGAAAACGGTTCATCCGGAAATTACGGCCACCGGAAGGGTGATGAGGACCGCCGGGCGGGCCCACCCCCCACGGGAGGACCGCCCGGCGGCGTCTGTGTGTTTATCGCACGTCGTAGGCGCGAGCCACTGTCTGAGTGACGGAACTTCCGTTCGTATCCGTCAGTTCGGTCCTGAGCCAGACCTGCTTCCCCGAGGCGCCCGAGTGATGCACGGTGGCGGTCCACTTCCCCTTGGCGGCGGCCGTCTTCGCTTCGGTCCAGGTCTTGCCCTCGTCGTACGAGTAGGCCAGGGCCGCCGACTTGATCGTGCCGGGCTCGTAGCCGGCGTGTCCCGTCGCCGTCAGTCCGATCCGCTGGCCGTCCTTCGCCGCCAGGGTCTTCATGCCGTCCTCCGGCAGCTCGTAGCGCGGGAACAGCATCGGGATCCCCTGCGAGTACTCCTCCTCGTCGAGGTGCGAGCGGAACGCCCACGTGGTCTGCGTGTCCGTGGACCGGTGCCAGACCTTCGAGCCGATCTTCCGCGTGTTCAGGGTGAGTTCGTACGCGGAGTCTTCCGCGGGCACCGAGAACACGCCGGACGGCCAGCCGGACTCGCCGACGACCTCGCCGTTCCGCTTCAGCTGGACATTGCCGATGTCGCCGAAGCCGCCCTGGATGCCCGCGTGTTCACCGTCGCCCCAGAATCCGGGCGCGACGCCGATCAGATTGCCCTGCCGCTCCCCGGCGAGAGCGAGCTTGCCCGCGGCGTCCCGCGGCGCGGCGGGGGCCAGCACTCCCTCGTACCACTTCTCGCTGCGCCGCTCCCCCTTCTCGTACGTCCGCACCGGGTCGATCATGAACTCGCCGAACGGGAAGCTGCTGGACACCTGGTGGCCCCAGCCGGTGGTGCCCGCCGAGTAGTACTCGGTGCGCTTGCCGGGGGCCGGGACCGACTCGATGTCGGCGAAGTACACCTCAAGGCCCGAGGGGCGGACGGCGGACGGCAGGTCCACGTAGTCCGTTGCCGTGCCCATCGCGCGGTACGTCGCCTCGTTCGCGGCGAGGTCCTTGTCCCGCACCCGGTAGGTGCGGTCGTCGCGGATCTGGCCGGTCCCGGGGAAGGCGAGGTTGTAGACGTAGGGGCTCTTCGCCGTCGCCTGCCACTTCAACTCGACTTTGCCGTCCTCCAGTTGTGCGAGGAGGGAGGTTGCCTCGGCCGTCTCGATGCCGAGGACCGGCAGCGGGGAGCCGCTCAGGCCGGCCGAGGGGTACCAGCGGCCGGGTGCCGCGCGGTGGGCGACGACCGCGATCGCGCCCGCGGCCTTCGCGGCCGACGCCACGGCGGTGGCGGAGCCGCTGTCCGGGACCTTGACCAGGGCGATCCTGCCCTTGACCCCGGCGGCCTCCAACTCATCGGGCGTACCGGACTCTGCGTCCACGAGAGCGGCACTGCCCGTGCCGTCGAGGTTGGCCGAGCCGGTGGAGGCGGTCACGGCGTGCAGCGGCTTGCCGCCCACTACGGAGAGCTCGGAGAGCAGGGGCGCCGCGGCGCGCCAGTAGCTGCCGGACTCGAAGGTGCCGTCGGTGGCCTTGCCCTCGACTGACTGGTAGAAGCCGCGGATGGAGCGCGGGCCCGAAGCGGTGCCCGCGTGCAGCCAGTTGTCGGTGCCCCAGGTGCGGGCGAAGCCGAGGGAGGCGCCGCGCACCTCGGACTCCTTGTCCGTCCTGACGGCGAGGCGGTGTGCCTTGCGGGCGTCGAGCGTGACGGTCATGTCCTTCTTGACCTCGACCTGCGGCCGGGCCATGTGCGTGAGGGAGTCGGTCAGCGTGCCGCCGTCCGCGTCCGGGGTCGCGATGAACCCGGTCAGGAAGTAGGCGCCGGGGCGTACTTGGTACGTCTGGTCGTTCGCGCCTTCGTTGAAGCGCCGCTCACCGCTGGCGTCGTCGGTGCCGATGAGGTCGACGGACGAGGGTCCCGTGGCGGGCTTTCCGTCCCGGCCGACGAGCTTCACGCGGAGGCTTACGGTCTCGGGCTGTACGTAGAGGGAGAAGGGCGTGGAGACCGCGACGCCCCCGTCGGCCTTCGCCAGGACGCGGCCGGTCACGTCGCCGTACTGGGCGCGCTTGAGGCCGGCGTGCGGGTCCAGCTTCAGCGGGACCTTGACCGTGGCACCGGCGGCGACCTTCACGGAGCTCCGGCCGAGCTTGGCGATGCCCGAGCGCACGGCCGAGCCGTCGTTGCCGGTGACGCCCTGCACGGACAGTTTCAACTGCACCGTCTTGTCGGTGGTGTTGGTGTACGGGACGTGGACCGTGGTGCGGTCCGAGTTGTCCTGAGGCCAGCCGAAGCTGCCGCCCTGCACGGCCGGTGAGCCGAGCACCTTCTGGTCGACGGCCGCCTTCACGTCGAGCCGTCCGCCGCCGGTCTCGGTGACGTCACCGGGGATGCCGCTGTCCGCCGACGAGACGAGGGCCGACTTGATCTGCCGGGCGGTCCAGTCCGGGTGGCGCTGCTTGACCAGGGCTGCGGCGCCCGCGACGTGCGGGGTCGCCATCGACGTACCGCTCATGGACTGGTACGCGTAGATGCCCCTGCCGCCCGCAGCGGCGGCGGAGATCTCGACGCCGGGCGCGGCGATCTCCGGTTTGAGGGTGTGCGAGCCGTACGCGGGCCCCCGGCTGGAGAAGGAGGCCGTCGAGTCGTCGCGGTCGACGGCGCCGACGGTCAGGACGCTGGGCGCGCAGCCGGGCGAGGACACGGAGTTGAGGCCGGGTCCCGTGTTGCCGGCGGCGAGGACGAACAGGGTGTTCCCGGCGGACTGCGCGAGTTCCTCGGTCGCCGTGCTCATCGGGTCCGTGCAGTCGGTGCGCGCCGGGTTGCCCAGGCTCATGGAGACGACGTCGGCCTTCTCGTCGACGGCCCACTGCATGCCCGCGATGATCCACGACGTGGCGCCGGAGCCGCTGTCGTTGAGGACCTTGCCGTGCAGCAGTTCGGTGCCGGGCGCCACGCCCTTCTTCTTGCCGTCGCTCGCCGCGCCGGTGCCGCCGACCGTGGAGGTGGTGTGCGTGCCGTGCCCCTGGCGGTCCTCGTTGTCCGGCGAGTCGGTGAAGTTCTTCGTCGCGCCGATGCGGCCCTTGAGGTCGGGGTGTCCGGCGTCGGCGCCGGTGTCGAGGACGGCGACCTTGGTGCCCTTGCCGTCGTAGCCCGCGGCCCAGGCCTCGGGGGCGTGCACCTGCTTCGTCGACTGATCGAGGGTGGCCTCGACCTTGGTGTCGAGCCAGAGCTTCTTCAGGTGGGACGACGCGGCACGGGACTTCGTCGACGTGACATCGGCCCAGAAGTCGGCGGCCTTCTTCTTGTCGGCCTTCAGCGCGACACCGTCGACGGGTTCGAGTACGAGTCCGCGCTCGGCGCCGCGCGGAGTGGCGGGCACCGTGCGCGCGACGTCGACGGACTTGTCGTACACGGCGATCAGCGGAAGCTTCTTGGCGTGCGCGTCGTCGTAGCCCTGGCGGACGAGCCCGGTGACGTTGAAGAGCTCCTCGTCGACCGTGCCCCCGGCGATCGCGTGGACGGCGCCCTCGGGGTAGACGTACAGGTCCTTGCCGGACTGCCGGGTCTGGATGAGCGGCACCGTGCCGTCGGCGGCGGGCAGTGCGGTGGCGCCCGCGCGGTCCTTGCCGTCGGTCGTCACGAGGATGCGGTCCCCGGTGACGAGGGTGACGACGGAGCTCCCCTCGTTCCGTGGGGCGCTCCCCACCGGCGGACTCGTGTCCGACGCGGCCGCGCGTGGCTCGGCCACGGACGGGACGGCCGCGGTGACGGCGAGGACGGCGGCGGACGCCGCCACCAAGGCCGTGCGCGATATCGGGCGCATCGCTCTCCCCAGGGTTGTCGGGCAAGCAGGGTTGTCGGGCATACAGGTCTTCAGGGCATGCGGAACCACGGCCGAAATCGGACCAAAAGCCGTATTCGCGGCTGCCGTTGGTGCTGCGGTGGCGTCACCTTGGCAGAGAGGCGGGGGGTGCGGGGATGATGTCCCGGGGCGGGTTTACGCCGTGGCTCTTTTCCGCCAGGGCGCCGTCGGAACGCATCCTGGGGAGGGACGGTCGCCGCATGCTGGCTGCGATAGGTCTGGACGAGACGCACGAGTCGGCGTACCGCGCGCTTGTGGCGGTGGGCGCCGCCGACGTGCCCGATCTCGCGCGGCGGCTCTCGCTGGGCGAGCCGGAGACGGTGCGTGCGCTGCGCCGCCTGGAGCTGGCGGGACTCGCGGCCCAGGCGTCCGGCAAGGCGGGCCGGTGGGTGGCGGCTCCGCCGGGTGTCGCGCTCGGCGCGCTCCTGACCCAGCAGCGGCACGAGCTGGAGAAGGCGGAGCTCGCGGCGAAGCTGCTCGCCGAGGAGTACCGCGCGCAGGCCGCCGAGCCCGCGGTGCACGATCTGGTCGAGGTGGTGACCGGCGCGGGCGCGGTGTCGCAGCGCTTCCTCCAGCTCCAGCTGGGCGCGAGCACCGAGGTGTGTGCCCTGGTGACCGGCAACCCCGTGGCGATCACCGGCATGGAGAACAACGCGGAGGAGCAGGCCGCGGGCCGTGGCGTCAGCTACCGCGTGGTGGTCGAACGCTCCGTGCTCGCGCTCCCCACCGGCCTCCTCGAACTGTCGACGGCGATCGGCCGCAACGAACAGGTGCGCGTCGTGGACCGCGTCCCGACCAAGCTGGTGATCGCCGACGGCTCCCTTGCGATGGTGCCGCTGACCTCGCGCAGGGCGGAGCCCGCCGCGCTCGTGGTGCACGCCAGCGGCCTGCTCGAATCACTGTCCGGGCTCTTCGAGGCGGTGTGGCGCGACGCGCTGCCGCTGCGGCTCGGCGAGAGCGGCCGCTCGGTCACCGAGGACGCCCCCGACGGGCCCGACGGCGCCGACCTGGAGATCCTTTCGCTGCTGCTCGCGGGCCTGACGGACGCGAGCGTCGCCAAACAGCTCGATCTGGGGCTGCGGACGGTGCAGCGCCGGGTCAAGCGCCTGATGGAGCTGACGGGCGTGACGACCCGGTTGCAGCTGGGGTGGCATGCGTACGAACGGGGCTGGGTGGCGCGCTGAAACCCAGGTCGGGCTGACGTGCGACCTGCGGTTTTGTCCTGGTTCCGGCACCCTTGACAGATGGGAGCGTGGGAACTCCTGCTGGTGGGAGTGGTGCTGCTGCTCGGCATCGGCGGAGTACTTGTGCCCGGCGTGCCGGGGCCGTGGCTGGTGTGGGCCGCGGTGCTGTGGTGGGCGCTGCAGGACCCGGAGCCGATGTCCTGGTGGGTCCTGGTCGGCGCGTCCGTCGTGCTCCTCGTGGCACAGGGCGTGCGCTGGCTGCTGCCTCCGCGGCGCTTCAGGGAGAGCGGCGCCACGCGCCGGACGGCCGTGTACGCGGGGGCCGGGGCCCTGGTGGGGTTCTGCGTGGTGCCGGTGATCGGGTCACTTCCGGGGTTCATCGGAGGGATTTACCTGGGCGAGCGACTGCGGCTCGGCGGGCACGGGGAGGCGGCGACGGCGACGCGGACGGCCATGCGGGCGGGCGGCTGGAGCGTCCTGACGGAACTGTTCGCGTGCCTGGTCATCGCGGGGGCGTGGCTGGGGGCCGTGATCTGGGGTTGAGACCCCGAGCAGCGTTCACGTACATGTACCCCCATCGGATCTATCCCGACTCATTGACTCGCTGCCGCACCCTCTCTAGCTTTCAGCAGGGCAAAGCTCCGATGAATCGCTGGCTCGACTTGCTGACTGGGGAGACGCGATGCCAAGACCGTCCAGAAGGACCGTGCTCGCCACCGGATCGGCGGTCGGCGGCGCGCTGCTGGCCGGTGGCCTGCCCGCACAGGCCACCGCCGCGCCCCGGAAGGCCGTGGACGTCAGCACACCGGGCGACCCCTGGCGCTCCGTCCTCGACGACGCCGATCTGGTCTGGCAGAAACTGCCGAAGACCTGGTACGAGGGCCCTTACCTCGGCAACGGCTTCCTCGGCTCGGGTATCTACGCGGAACCGAGTACGCAGCCGGGCGGCGAACCCACGGCCCTGCGCTTCAACATCCAGCACTCCGAGGTGCAGGACCACCGCCCCGAGTTCGGCTCCCTCTTCGGCCTCGCGCGCCTCCCGATCGGCCACTTCACCCTGGAGCCCGTCGGCAGGATCACCGGCATCGACTGGCGGCTGCGGCTGCGCGACGCCGAGCTGACCGGCACCCTCACCACGGACAAGGGCACCCTGAAGCTCCGCGCGCAGGTGCACAACACGCGCTCCGTCCTGGCCGTCGAGGTCACCCCCAGTGCGGGCGAGCGCGGCTTCCGCTGGGTTTTCCACCCCGCGGAGGCGATCAGCCCGCGCGCCGCGTTCAAACCGCTGCCGGAGGGATACGGGGCCAACCCGCCCGCCGAGGTGAAGGAGTACGACGGCGTCACGGCCGCCGTACAGCCGCTGCTCGCCGGCGGGCAGCACGTCACCGCGTGGCGGGAGCGGACGCGGGGCGGCGCACGAACGCTGTACGTGAACGTGGCGCACTCGCATCCGAAGTCCACGGCCCGCGACCGTGCGGTGCGCGCGGTGCGGGGCGCGGCGGCTCTCCCGTACGACGGGCTCGCGGTCTCGCACCGCGCGTGGTGGCACGCGTACTACCGCAAGAGCTTCCTGTCGCTGCCCGACGCCCGGATGCAGCGCTTCTACTGGATCCAGCTCTACAAGACCGCGGCCGCCGCCCGCCGCGACGCCCCGGTGATGGCGACCTGCGGCCCCTGGCTGGAGCCGACGCCCTGGCCCAACACCTGGTGGAACCTGAACGTGCAGCTGGAGTACTGGCTGATCCACGGCTCCAACCACATCGAACTCGACGCCGTCACCCGCGCGTTGAGCGAGTTCCGGTCCAACCTCACCAAGGAGATGGCGGCCCCCTACCGCGCCGACTCCCTCGGCATCCCCCGCACCACGGACCCGTCCCTGGTGAACGGCGCGTCGGTCACGGACGGCGGCTACGGAGTCGGCATCCCCGGCCAGGACCCGCCGACCCCCGAGGTCGGCAACCTCACCTGGGCGCTGCACAACGTCTGGCTGACCTACCGTCACACGATGGACGAGTCGATCCTGCGCGACGTCCTGTTCCCCCTCCTGCGCAAGGCGGTCAACTACTACCTGCACTTCCTGGAGCCGGGCACGGACGGCAAACTGCACCTCCCGGCGACCTACTCCCCCGAGTACGGCGGCAACTCACGGGACTGCAACTACGACTTGATGCTGCTGAAGTGGGGCTGCCGCACGCTTCTCGACACTGCGGAACTCCTCGGAGCGGACGACAAGTTGGCCCCGCGCTGGCGGGATGTGCTGGGCAGACTGACGGCATACCCGACCGACGCGAACGGCTACATGATCGGCGCGGACATCCCCTTCGCGAAGTCGCACCGCCACTACTCCCACATGCTCGCGGTCTACCCGCTGTACGAGGTGACGGGCCGCACCGCGGACGAACGCGCCCTCATCGAGAAGTCCCTGGCCCACTGGGTCGGCTTCGAAGGCGCCCTGCAGGGCTATACGTTCACCGGTGCCGCCTCGATGTCCGCGCTGCTCGGCAAGGGCGAGGACGCCCTGAAGTACCTCGGGTAGCTGATGTCCCGCTTCATCCAGCCCAACACCATGTACAAGGAGTCGGGCCCGGTCATCGAGACCCCGCTCTCCGCCGCGCAGTCCCTGCACGACATGGTCTGCCAGTCCTGGGGCGACGTCATCCGCGTCTTCCCCGCACTGCCGTCGGCGTGGGCGGACCTCGCGGTGCACAACTTCCGTACGCAGGGGGCGTTCCTGCTGAGCGCGGTGCGGGAGGGCGGGGTGACCCGGTGGGTGCGGCTGGCGAGCGAGGCGGGGGCGCCTTGTGTCGTGCGGCACGGGATCGCGGGGGCGGTCGATGTGCGGGACGGGCGGGGGCGGCCTCTTTCGTACGAGGACGTGGGCGAGGGCGTGGTGCGGATCGCCCTCCGGCGCGGCGAGTCGGCGCTCGTGACGGCCAAGGGCGACAGGCCCGACCTGCGGATCGCTCCGGTCGAGCCGAACGAGGAGGCGCCGCGCTGGGGCCTGCCCGCCTGACGCCCCCGGGGCGATGGGTCCGATGCGTGGACGGGGTACGCGTGCGAGGCTCGCGCCATGACCGAATTCAGCGAGGCCGAGCGGGCGTACCTGAAGTCCCAGCGTCTGGGCAGGATGGCGAGCGTCGACGCAACGGGCCAGCCACAGGCGAATCCCGTCGGGTTCTTCCCGCAGGACGACGGGACGATCCTGATCGGTGGTTACGCACTTGGGACCACCAAGAAATGGCGCAACCTCCAGAAGAATCCGAAGGTGTCGCTGGTCGTGGACGACATCGTGAGTGAGCGGCCGTGGAAGGTGCGGGGTGTCGATATCCGGGGGGACGCGGAACTCCTCACGGGGCCGCATGAGTTGGGCCCTCACTTCAGCGAGGAGCTGATCCGGATCCATCCTCGGCGGATCCATAGCTGGGGGCTGGAGCAGTAATCAGTCGCCTTGGCGGACGTCATCACCGGCTCCGCCGAGTTCGTCCTCAAACTCCCCCAAGCTCTTAAAGAGCAGGGGGGACCCCCATGACGGGCTGAAATTTTCAGCCCGTCCGGCGTTTGAGGACGCCCCCGCGCAGCGGGTTTTCGGGAAGGGGCGGGGTTGGGGAAAGTGTTCCTACCCCGCCGTCAGCAGATGCCGCACCCCGTACGACCGCCACGGCCGCCACCCCTCGGGCACATCAAGCCCGGGCAACCCCACATCAGGGTCCCCCAACGCCCGCATCCGGATCAGCGCCACCGCACCCGCATCAACACCCGCCAGACCCGACAGCCCCGCCCCCGCATCCTCCCGATCCGCCCCCGCATCAAGCCGTACCCGCCCATCGGCAAGCGCGGCGGCAAGCTCCCCCAGGGGCCCCGGCTCACCGGCAAGCGCGCCGGGCTCGGGGAAGACATGGGTGAGGGAGCCGCACGGCGCGTCCAGCGCCTTCCCGTACCGCTCCACCAGCAGCGAAGCCGCCTCCCGCCCCACAAGCACCCGCACCGCGAACTCATCGGGATCCGCGGCCCCGGGCGACCGCAGACCGGGCCGGGCCGCGACCAGCGGGGCGAGCCGCGGATCGGCACCGAGCCGCTCGTCCACGGCGTACGGATCCGCGTCGAGGTCGAAGAGCCGCCGCAACCGCTGCACGGCGGTCGTGAGGTCACGGAGGTCGGTCAGGTGGAGCCGGGCGTCCAGCCACCCGCCGACCCCGTGGTCACTCTCCTCGACGGCCACGATCCCGGTGCCGTACGGCAGCCGCAGCGTACGACGGTACGTCCGCCCGCCCGGATCCCCGCTCACCTGCTCGACCCCGGCGACGGCCTCGTCGGAGAGCAGGTCGAAGACGGCGCCGGCGTCGTAGGCCCCCCGGTAGGCGAGTCGCAGCGGCACCCCGGCCGTCGGCGTCGCCCGCCCCGCGCCCCCGCCACGCGGCGCGGCGGCCCGCAGCGCGGTGGGCGTGAGGGCGTACACCGCCCGGATCGTGTCGTTGAACTGCCGCACGCTGGCAAACCCCGCGGCGAACGCGATCTCCGTGATCGGCAGCCCCGTGGTCTGGAGCAACACCCGCGCGGTGTGCGCCCGTTGGGCCCGCGCGAGGGCGACCGGCCCCGCCCCGAGCTCGGCGGTGAGCTGCCGCTGCACCTGCCGGGAGCTGTAGCCGAGCCGTACGGCGAGACCGGGGACGCCCTCCCGGTCGACGACACCGTCACCGATCATGCGCATGGCGCGGCCCACCACGTCCGCGCGCACGTTCCACTCCGCGGACCCCGGCACGGCGTCCGGGCGGCAGCGCCTGCAGGCCCGGAATCCGGAGCCCTGGGCGGCTGCCGCCGTCGTGTAGTAGCGGACGTTCTGGCGCTTCGGGGTGACGGCGGGGCAGCTGGGCCGGCAGTAGATGCCGGTGGTCTCGACGGCGAAGAAGAACTCTCCGTCGAAGCGTGCGTCGCGGCTGCGAACCGCCTCGTACCCGGTCTCTTCATCGATCACGTTTCCAGTGTGCGGCCCCGCCGGTCCTTCGGCTGGCGGAATTCGGACACCACGTTGCGGAGGCACCGGAGTACCGGAGCACCTCCGCAACGCTGCCCTGCCGCGGCTAGCGGAACCGGCCCCGCTTGGCCTCCATGGCCGCCTTCCCCTCCGCGCCCCGCAGCTTCCACTCGCGTCGCATGTCCGCGCGGAGCCTCGCGTCCGTCTTGGCGACGATGCGCTGGTTCTCGCGGATCAGCTTGCGGTAGCTCTCCAGGCGGCGGTCCGGGAGCGTGCCGTCCGCCACGGCCGCGAGTACCGCACAGCCGGGCTCGGCGGTGTGGGCGCAGTCGTGGAAACGGCAGTCGGCCGCCAGCTCCTCGATCTCGGAGAAGACCTGGCCGACGCCCGACTCCGCGTCGAACAGACCGACTCCGCGCAGCCCCGGCGTATCGATGAGGACGCCACCGGCGGGGAGCACGAGGAGGTTGCGGGTCGTCGTGGTGTGACGGCCCTTGCCGTCCACGTCACGGGCGGCGTTGACGTGCTGGACGTCCTCGCCGATCAGGGCGTTGGCCAGGGTCGACTTGCCCGCTCCTGACTGGCCGAGCAGGACGGACGTGCCACCGGCGACGACGGCGCACAGGACGTCGACGCCCTCCCCGGTGGCGGCGCTGACCGGGAGCACCTGGACGCCGGGTGCCGTCGTCTCCACGTCCTCGACGAGGTAGGACAGGCCCGTGGCGTCCGGGACCAGGTCGGCCTTGGTGAGGACGACGAGCGGCTGGGCGCCGGACTCCCAGGCCAGGGCGAGGAACCGCTCGATCCGGCCGAGGTCGAGCTCGACGGCGAGCGAGACCGCGATGATCGCGTGGTCGACGTTGGCCGCGAGGATCTGCCCCTCGGACCGCTTGGAGGAGGTGGAGCGCACGAAGGCGGTACGGCGCGGCAGGAGCGTGCGCACGTAGCGCGGATCACCGCCGTCGGGGTCGACGGCGGCCCAGTCCCCCGTGCACACGACCTTCAGCGGATCGTGCGGAACGACGAACTCGGTGTCGGCGCGGATGACGCCCTCGGGGGTGACGATGTCGCACTGCCCGCGGTCGACGCGCAGGACACGGCCGGGCAGCAGGCCCTGAGCCGCGTACGGGGTGAACTCGGCCTCCCGGTCCGCGTCCCAGCCGTAGGGCGCGAGGGTGTTCGGGGACGGAGAGGAGAAAGCCTGCAGGGATGCAGAGGAAGACAAGGGTGACCCTTCACAGGGGTGGCCCCGGCATCCGCGCACGCTGGTGCGCGGGAAAGAGATCGAGTGTCAGCCGGCGGCCACGGAGGTGGAATGAACGGACTTCTGGATGCGGGCAGCGCCCATCGCGACGACAGCCATCAGTCACACCTCCTGGATCACACTCAACCGGCACCGGCAGCCGAAACGGCCGCCGGAGGAACGGAAGCAACCCTAGCTCCGGGCCCGGACGGAGCGCCAACTATTTTCGCGCGGCGGTCACGGACTGCCCGGCAGCGGTCGCGGACTGCCCCGTGGCGGACTCGTCGGCCGCCTCCGCACGGGCCCGGCGCACCGCGGACACCGGAGTGGGCGCCAGCGTCTTGCGCAGGTTGGTGCGCATCGTCGACGCGGCGTCGAGCACGTAGTTCTGCCGGACCTTCCAGGGGCTGCGGTCGCCCTGCCGGGGGAAGGCGTCGATGGAGCGCTGGACGTATCCGGATGCCAGGTCGAGCAGCGGGCGTTCGTTGAGGGTGCTCGTCGGGCGCGGTTCCACCGCCGCGTAGTCGTGCTCGCGCATGTGGTTGAGCACCTTGCACACGAGGCGCGATGTGAGGTCGGCGCGCAGTGTCCAGGACGCGTTGGTGTAGCCGATGCAGACGGCGAAGTTGGGGACGCCCGTCATCATCGCGCCGCGCCACACGAACTGTTCGTTCAGCGCGACCGGCCGGCCGTCGACGCTCGGAGCGATGCCGCCGAAGGCGAGCAGTTGGAGTCCGGTGGCGGTCACGACCACGTCGGCCTCGATGACGCGCCCCGACTTCAGCCGGATGCCCTCGGGGACGAAGCGGTCGATGTGATCGGTGACGACCTCGGCCTCGCCCGTCTTCAGGACCTTGAAGAGGTCCGCGTCGGGCATCGCGCACAGCCGCTGGTCCCACGGGTCGTACGAGGGGGTGAAGTGGTCGGCGACCAGCCGGTCGTCCTTGACGATGCGCTTGTTGAGGCCGGTGAGCAGGCGCCGCGCGGCCTTGGGGCTGCGCCTGCAGAACTGGTAGAGGCCGATGGCGAAGAGGATGTTCTTCGTCCGCACGACCCGGTGGGCCGCGTTCGCGGGCAGGACGGCGCGGATGCCGTCGGCGAGTTTGTCGCGCGAGGGCAGCGAACCGATCCAGGTGGGGCTGCGCTGCAGCATGGTGACGTGCGCGGCGCTCCGCGCCATCGCGGGGACCAGCGTGACGGCGGTGGCGCCGCTGCCGATGACGATCACGCGCTTGCCCGTGTGGTCCAGGTCATCGGGCCAGAACTGCGGGTGCACGACCGTTCCGGTGAAGGAGTCGGCGCCTTCGAACTCGGGGGCGTGTCCCTGGTCGTAGTTGTAGTAGCCCGCGCAGGAGTAGAGGAAGTCGCAGGTGACGGTGGACCGGGTGCGGCTGCCGTGCTCGTCGGTGCGTTCGAGGGTCAGCGTCCAGCGCGCCGTCGCGGTCGACCAGTCGGCGCCGACGACCTTGGTGCCGTAGCGGATGCGGCGGTCGATGCCGAACTCCTCGGCCGTGTCCTTGATGTAGCTCAGGATGGACCGGCCGTCGGCGAGCACCTTCGAGCCGCGCCAGGGCTTGAAGGGGTAGCCGAGGGTGAACATGTCGGAGTCCGAGCGCACACCCGGGTAGCGGAAGAGGTCCCAGGTTCCGCCCATGGACTGGCGCGCCTCGACGATCGCGTACGAGCGCCCCGGGCACTCGGTCTGCAGCCGGTAGGCGGCCCCGACGCCGGAGAGCCCGGCGCCCACGATCACGACGTCGATGTGCTCGGCGGGAGCGCCGGTGGCGGTGGTGCCTGAGTCTGCGGAGTGCGTGTCTGCGGAGTGCGCGTCTGCGGAGTGCGTCATTCCTTCAGTGTCCGGAACCACACCCGGCAGGAATTGACCCGGGACGACAGATCTTTGACCCTGGACGACATGTCCGTGATCAGATCGGCGGGACTGCGCGGTTTCCGCGCCACGGTGGCGGAGCTCGGCGGTGACGCCGAGGCCTATGCCCGCCAGGCGGGCTGCCCCGCGGCGGCGCTCGACGCGGACGACCTCCTGGTGCCCGAGGAGGCGATGGCCACGGTACTGGAGCTGGCCGCGGACGATCTCGGCTGCCCGGATCTCGGCCTTCGCATCGCCGCACGGCAGGATCTGGGCATGCTCGGCGCCCTGGCGCTCGCCATTCAGAACTCCGAGACCCTCGGGGACGCGATGGAGTGCACCACGCGCTATCTGTTCGTGCACGCGCGATCGCTCAGCCTCAGCCTGGAGCCCGATCCGTACGGCACTCCGGGGGTCGGCGCCCTGCGCTACGGCGTGCGCGAGGGCGTCGAGGCGCCGCCCCAGGGCATCGACCTCTCCCTGGGGTTCATGCACCGGGCGATCCTCTATCTGGTCGGGCCCTACGGCCTCGGCTCGGTCGAGCTGCCGCATCCGCTGCTCGCTCCGCTGCCGGTGTACGAGGACTTCTTCGGCGTCCCCGTGAAGGCGGACCGGCCCGCCGCCCTGCTGCGGGTCCCGCTCAGCCTGGCCGACCGGCCGCTCGGCGGCGCCAACGCGCACCTGCGCCGCCTCGCGCTCGCGTACCTGGACGAGCAACTGCCCGCGGAGCGGACGGACATCGTCAGCGACGTGCGCGCGGTCGTCGGGCGGTCGCTCGGCACCTCGCCGCCCGGGATCGGCACGGTCGCCGGTCTCCTGAACCTCCACCCGCGGACCCTCCAGCGCCGGCTGCGCGCCACGGGCACGACGTTCGCCGAGGTCGTCGACGAGGAGCGCCGCGACGCCGCCCGCCGCTACCTCACCGAAACCGACCTGCCGCTCGGCCAGGTCGCCCTGCTCCTCGGCCTCTCCGAACAGTCGGCCCTCAACCGCTGCTGCCGCCGCTGGTGGGGAGCGACGCCGCGCGCGGTGCGCAGTGGAGCCCGGCCGGGGCCGCGGACGCGGGAAGGTTGAGCGGACGGTGCGATTCCGGCCAGAAACGGGCGCCGAAAGGGCCGCCATCTGGCTCATTGTGGAGTGGACCAAGTAGATGCCCCAGGCATCCAATGGGAGAGGTAAAGGGAGCCCCTCCGCTTGTGAGGTAAGTCCATGACGGAATCAGTCGCGTCCGAACCGATCTCGGCAGCCGCCTCCGAACCAGTCGCCTCCGACCCAGTCGCCTTCCCGCAGGACCGCACCTGCCCCTATCACCCGCCGACGGCGTACGAACCCCTCCGCGAGGCGCGGCCGCTCTCCCGGGTCCGGCTCTTCGACGGACGTTCCGTCTGGGTGGTCACCGGCCGGGGGACGGCCCGTGACCTGCTCATCGACCCGCGCCTGTCCACCGACCGGGAGAACGAGGCGTTCCCCGCGCCGACCGAGCGCTTCGCGAAGGTGCGCAACCGCCGCGTCGCCCTGCTCGGCGTCGACGACCCCGTGCACAACGCCCAGCGCCGGATGCTGATCCCCAGCTTCTCGGTCAAACGGATCGCCGCCCTGCGCCCGCGGATCCAGGAGACCGTCGACCGGCTCCTGGGCGCCATGGAGGCGAAGGGGTCACCGGCCGAGCTCGTCGAGGCGTTCGCGCTGCCGGTTCCGTCCATGGTGATCTGCGCCCTCCTGGGCGTGCCCTACGCCGACCACGAATTCTTCGAGGAGCAGTCCCGCCGGCTGCTGCGCGGCCCGCGCGCCGAGGACACCGAACGGGCGCGGGACGAACTGGACGCGTACTTCTACGCGTTGATCGAGCGCAAGCGCCGGGATCCTGGCGACGGGCTCCTGGACGAACTCATCCAGCGGCAGCTCTCCGAGGGTGCGCTCGACCGCGAGGAACTGGTCAGCCTGGCGACGATCCTGCTCGTCGCGGGGCACGAGACCACGGCGAACATGATCTCCCTCGGTACGTTCACGCTCCTGCAGCACCCGGAGCAGCTGGCCGAACTGCGCGCCGAGCAGGAGCTGATGCCCGCCGCGGTCGAGGAGCTGCTGCGCTTCCTGTCCATCGCGGACGGAATGCTGCGGGTGGCGAAGGAAGACATCGATGTCGCGGGCAGCACCATTCGCGCGGACGACGGCGTCATCTTCTCCACCTCCCTCATCAACCGCGACTCCACGGCCTACGAGACACCGGAGGAGCTGGACTTCCACCGCACCGACCGCCATCACCTCGCCTTCGGCTTCGGCATCCACCAGTGCCTGGGCCAGAACCTCGCCCGCGCCGAGATCGACATTGCCCTGCGGACGCTCTTCGGGCGGATGCCCCGGCTGCGCCTCGCGGTGCCCGCGCGGGAGATCCCTTTCAAACCCGGCGACACGATCCAGGGGATGCTCGAACTCCCCGTCACCTGGTAGGAGTCGATCATGCGTATCCATGTGGAACAGGAGCGGTGCGTGGGTGCGGGGATGTGCGCGCTCACCGCTCCGGGCGTCTTCACCCAGGACGACGACGGCTTCAGCGAGGTGCTCCCCGGCCGCGAGGACGGCGGCGGCGACCCCCTGGTGCGCGAGGCCGTGCGGGCCTGCCCGGTGCAGGCCGTCACCGTCGACGAGACCTGACCGGGCGGGGTCTCCCGCACAAGCGCCTAACCGCGCAGCGTCACCGTGAAGCTCCGTCCGTACGCGTGGCGGGTGTTGACGTCGATCCGGGTCCCGCCGCGGGCCCGGCTCACGCGCACTCCCTCGTCGGCCGTGACCTCCCGCAGGAAGCGGCCGCGGAGCAGCACGGTGATCCTGTCGCGGTCCATCGTCGGATCGGACACCGCCACGGTGACCGGGCCGCGCTTCTCGCGCCGCACGAGCACCGAGGCGGGACCCTCGATCCGCAGCCCTGCGACTTCGTGGCGCCCCGACGTGAAACTGTTCGCGGCGGTCAGGCCGAGGCCCGCGTGGCTGACGGCCTGCAAACGCACCGTGTTCGCCAGGACCTTCAGCGGCTGCCCGCCCCGGTACGCCCTCAGGCCCGCCTCGTCCGCGTTCGGCACCAGCGCGTAGGCCAGCGAGACGGGCTTGGCTCCGGCCGCCCGGTCCACGCTCACGCCGAGGACCCTGCGCGTCACCGCGGTGTCCGGGTTCGCGGTGCGCACGACACGGCGGCTGCGGGTGACCTCGTCCAGGGCGACCCGCACCTCCGGGGTGTCCAGGAAGACGTAGCCGACGGACGCCTGCCGCGTGGCGTTGGCCCAGCGCAGCCACCGCAGATCGCCCGTGCCCGCGCCGGTCCACGGGCGGCCGTCACGCAGCTCCCCCGTCACCGAGACCTGGTCGGCCGGGGCCGCGGTGCGCGCGTCGACCGTCGTCGTCACGGCACGCCCCGCACCGTCGCCCACCCCGGCGGCGAGCACCACGATCTCCTCGTCGAGCAGGAACCACGACTTCGTCGCCGTCGCACCCCGGTAGACCACGAAGTCGTCCGGCAGCAACTCACGGTCGCGGAAGGCGACATCGCTTGACTGCACGGCCCCGACGGCGCCGTACGCCCCGAGGACGGCACCCCCGGAGTGCCGGTTGGTGCCGCGCGGGAAGTAGACGTACTTGTTCTGCGACTCGGAGGAGGAGGTGAAGTTCAGGGGGTGGCCGGGGTTGTCGTAGAACGGCTTCCCGTAGAGCTCGGGGACGGTCCGGCGCTGCTCGACCGGCGCGGTGACGCCCGCGAGGCCGTACGGCGAGACCGTGGTGAAGTAGTCGACTCCGTACGCCTGCGTCTGGTCCTGCCCCGAGAGGTAGAGGTAGTACGCGCCGTCGCCCTGGAACCACGGCATGAGGTTCTCGCCGCTCATGTACTCGTACTTGCTGATCCGGTCGGAGTTGCGCGCGAGCGCGAAGGCATAGCCCTCCCTGCGGTGGACGTGCTTGTCCATGGCGTTGAAGGCGACGCTGCGCGAGGCGGGGTTCAGGTCGGCGGGCGGCACGGAGGCGTCGCCGATGATGTCGGCGTAGTGCACGATGCTGACCGGCGAGACGAAGCCCGCCGGGTTGAGCGCGGCGCGCGAGGTCGCCCTGATGTGCTTCACGTAGCTCTTCAGGGCGGTGGCGTCGGCGCCCGTGGAGAGGGACGAGAGGTCCACGACGGCCTCGACGACGACCCCCACGTCGGTGTAGCCGCTGTCGGGGCGCGACACCGCACGCCCCTTGACGATCTCCATCATCCAGCCCTCGAAGATGAGCGGCGCGAATCCGTCGCGCACCCACCTGCGCACCGTCGGCACCAGCTCCTCGCCGTGCGCGAAGCCCGTGCCGTCGAGGATCTTGAGTGTCTGCACGACCCTGGTGAGCAGGCCCTTCCCGTACGAGCCCGTGTAGGCGACGGAGGCGTGCTGTATGAACGAGCCGTCGGCGTAATAGCCGTCCGTCACGCCGTGCCGCAGGCGGTAGGGGTCGATGGTGACGAAGACCGTCAGCTGGTCGGTGAGGGCCTTGCGGATGCGGGCCTCACCGCCCGTGCCCACGAGCGCGCCCTGCAGGATGCGGTTGGTGGTGATGTCGGCGAGGTTGGCGCCGGTGTGGAAGCGCGAGTCGAGGTTCACGTCACCGTCGGTGCCGTTGCGCAGATAGGCGTCCATCGAGGCGACATAGGTGGCGATGAGGTCCGGCTTGTAGGTCCGCACCTCGTCCACGAGCAGGGCGAGGGTCTTGCTGACGTGCTGGGAGATGCCGATCTCCCAGTGGAACCAGTTGCCGTAGTAGCCCTTGGACTGATCTCCGTAGTAGCGCTCGTGCAGCCATCCGAGGCCGTCGATCACGCGGCGCTGCACGGCGGTGTCGCCGTAGAGGTCCGACGATGCGGGGCCGGGGGCGCGGGTCGCGAGGGCGATCTCGTACAGCCGCTTGAAGGCCGTGTTGAGGTTGGTCTCGTCCGTGCCGAGCACCAGGCCCGCGAAGAGCTCGCCCTCGCCCGCGTCGTCCATCGACTTCAGGTTCGTCCGTGCGGTCTTCTCGATCGCGGCGAGCTTGACGGCCGTCTCGGGGCGCGCGTTGGACCCGGTGGTCCCCGCGAAGATCCCCACGGTGTTGGCCAGGAGGCGGGCGCTGTCCGCCGCGGCACCGGCGGCGCTCACCGGCAGCGCGGGGATCACCGCCAGGAGACCGGCGGCCGACAGGGCGGACAACAGGCGTCTGCGGGTGATGTCCATGGCGACCTCCGCCGGTGAGTTGACGCTGCGGGCGTTCGTCCAGGCGTTCTGGCGGGCGGAGTAAACCAGACGCCCCGAGCCGCGACAAGGCAAAGTGCGCTCCCCTGCGCCGAGGTCCGACGGGCTCCGTAACGACTAGGCTCGACAGTGTGAGGTCGGAAGAGCACGCACCGGGGCCGTTCGCCATCGTGGCCGTCGCCTCGTCCGCCGGAGGCATCCAGGGTCTCGGCTCGATCCTGGGCGCGCTCAGCCCCGACCTGCCCGTTCCCGTGCTCGTGGTCCAGCATCTCGATCCCCGTCACCGCACGCTCCTCGCGGAGGTCCTCACCCGGCGCACGGAACTCACCGTGAAGCTGGCCCGGCATCAGGAGAGTGTCGAGCCGGGGACCGTGTATCTGGCGCCGCCCGACCGGCACCTCCTGGTGGGGCCGGAGGGCATCCTCACGCTGTCGAACAGTAAGCTCGTGCACTTCGTGCGCCCCTCCGCCGACCTGCTGTTCGAGTCGGTGGCCGGAGCGTACGGACCGCGGGCCATCGCCTGTGTGATCACCGGCACCGGCATGGACGGCGCGATGGGCGTGGAGGCGGTCAAGTCGCGGGGCGGCACCGTGATCGCCGAGGACCCGCAGAGTGCGCAGTTCGCGGGGATGCCCTCGGCTGCGGTGCAAACCGGAGCCGTGGATTTCGTGCTCCGTATCGAGGAAATCGCCGCGGCCATCCGCGGCCTTGTCGAGGACAAGAGGCAGTGATGGGTGAGTCGTCCGGCGCCGGGGCAGAGCAAGGCGCGGAACCGGGGGCGCAGGGGCGTCCGGAGCCGGTGAGTGAGGCGGATCAGGTGCGCGAAGCGGAACGGGTGAGTGAAGTAGAGCAGGAGCAGCAGACGGAGCGGGCGCGGGAGGGTGAGCCGGAGCGCGAGTCGCAGCCCGACGGGCTCGTCGACCAGGGCCTGGAGGATCTCCTCGCCTTCATCCGCGACGCGCGCGGCTTCGACTTCACCGGCTACAAACGCTCCACCCTCGGCCGTCGCATCCGCAAGCGGATGGGAGACGTCGGCACGCAGGGGTACGCGGACTACCGCGACCTCCTGGAGACCGACGCGGACGAGTTCCGTGCCCTGTTCAACACGATCCTGATCAATGTCACCTCCGTGTTCCGCGACCCGGACGCCTGGGGCCTCCTGCGGCGCGAGGTGCTGCCCGAACTGCTCGATGCCGTCGGCCCGACGTCGGAGATCCGGGTCTGGAGCGCGGGCTGCTCCAGCGGCGAGGAGGCCTACTCGCTGGCCATGATGCTCGCCGAGGCGATCGGCATCGAGGAGTGCGTGAACCGCGTCAAGATCTACGCCACGGACGTGGACGAGGAAGCGCTGCGTGACGCCCGCTCGGGCCAGTACCCCGCGAAGAACCTGGCGCCGCTCTCCAAGGAACTGCGCGACAAGTACTTCGAGCGCAACGGCACGCAGTACGCCTTTAGGACGGACCTGCGGCGCCGTGTCATCTTCGGCCGTCATGACATCACCCGTGACGCCCCGATCTCCCGTCTCGACCTGCTCGTCTGCCGCAACACGCTGATGTACTTCAACGTCGAGGCGCAGACCCAGATCCTGGACCGCTTCCACTTCGCCCTGCGCGAGGGGGGCTATCTCTTCCTCGGCAAGGCCGAGATGCTCCTGAACGACACCGAGCGCTTCGAGGCGATCAGTATCCGCCAGCGCGTCTTCCGCCGCCGCCCCGGCGGCAGCGCGCCGCCGTATCCCGCGACGACCCCGCTGAAGGCCAGGGCCAACGTGGCCCTGGAAAGGCAGCAGGCCACGCAGGCGGGACAGCTGCGTGACCTGGTCCTCGACTCGACCCCGGGGGCGAGCATCGCCCTGGATGCCAACGGAATCGTGATCCTGGTCAACCACGGGGCGCGCTCCCAGTTCGGCCTCACGCCCAACGACGTGGGCCGGCCCTTCCAGGACCTGGAGATCTCCTACCGGCCCGCCGAGCTCCGCTCCCTGATCGACCAGGCCATCTACGAACGCCGGCCGATGCACGTGCGCGGCGCCGAGCGCCGCCTCGGCAACGACCTGCAGTACTTCGACATCGACATCCAGCCGATCCTGGGCGGCCCCGGCGGGCCCGGTCTGCCGGTCGCCATCAACGTCACGTTCATGGACGTCACGCAGTCCACGCGCCTGAAGGCCGAGGTCAAGCGCGTGCGTGAGGACCTGGAGACGGCGTACGAGGAGCTCCAGTCGACGAACGAGGAGCTGGAGACCACCAACGAGGAACTCCAGTCGAGCATCGAGGAGCTGGAGACGACCAACGAGGAGCTCCAGTCCACGAACGAGGAGCTGGAGACCACCAACGAAGAGCTCCAGTCGGGCAATGAAGAGCTCGAGACGATGAACGACGAGATGCGGCTTCGCACCACGGACCTGGACGAGGCGCACGCCTTCCTGGAAGGCGTGGTGAGCAGCATCGCGGCGGGCGTGGTGGTGCTCTCCGCGGACATGCGCGCCAAGAACTGGAACAAGGGCGCCGTGGACCTGTGGGGACTGCGCCCGGACGAGGTGCTGGACGAGCAGTTCTTCGCCCTGGACTTCGGGCTGCCCACCGACCGCCTGCGCGACGTCATCCAGCAGTGCGTCGCGTCGGGCAAGCGGTCGGGCCCGGTGGTCATCCCCGCGGTGAACCGGATCGGTCGGAACATCGACTGTTCGGTCATCTGCTCTCCGTTCGACGGACACAACGGAGGCGTTGTCCTCCTGATGGAAGATGTCGCCGACTCCGGCGGCAGCTGACCCGATAAGTCGTAGGCTGGTGGGATGAGCGCCATGGAGGGCAGTTCGCCGGGGGCGGGCGGCCGGTCCGGCACCGCTTGGGCGCGTGCCGTCCGGGCCGGCGAACGCGCCGCGCAGGAGACGAGGAACGCGGAGCGCCATGAGCAGCTCTTCGCGGAGACCGGCCGCGAGTTCCATTCGGCGATGGCGCTGCGGCACCGCGCCGTCGCGGAGCGCCATCTCACCACGGCCCGCCTCCAGCAGGCGTACGCCCTCCGGTTGACGGAGACGGAGAACGGAGGCGATGACGTCCCTCCTCTCTTCATGGCGGGGGTCGCTGAGGCCTGCGGCACGGACAGTGCGGCGCTCACGCTCATCGGGGCCGATCTGAGCCAGCTCGCGGTCGCCGCGTCGGACCGGCCCTCGCGCGGCGCCCAGGATCTGGAGTACGTCCTGACCGCGGGCCCCGGCCGCGACGCCGCCCGTCACCGGCGGGCGGTGTACGCGTCGGGCGCTTCCCTGGAGAGGCGCTGGCCGGGTTACGGCTCCGGCCTCGCCGCCCTCGGCCTGCGTTCGGTCGCGGCGCTGCCGCTGAACGTGTTGTCGGACTGCATAGGGGTGCTCACCGTCTTCGACCCCCCGCCGGCTCTCGCCAGGGCGGGAAAATTCCGCGAGATCGCCGCCGCGCTTGCGGACGGAGTACTGATAGGGCCCGACGCGGATCCCGGGCTCTACGGCGGCGCGGACATGCGTGCCGAGGTCCACCAGGCCTCCGGCATGCTGTCCGAGCAGGCGGGCAGTTCGGTCGGTGACGCCCTCGCGCTGATCAAGGCGCGGGCGTTCGCCATGGGGGTGCCGCTCGAAACAGTGGCCCGCCGTGTCCTCTCGGGGGACCTGAAGCTCCAGTAGGGTGCGGCGCCACCGGCGCCGTGCGGCCCTGACCCGGCTCAGCCGTGCCGCGTCCCGGCTCAGCCCTGCCGCGTCCCGGAGCGCGCGGCGATGTGCGGCGGTACCGCGATGCCGGGCGGGAGCAGCGGGTCGGCGACGGGGGTGCCCCAACCGGCGGTCAGGGGAAGGTTTCCGGCCCAGATGCCCAGAGCGGCGTCCGGGCCCTCGCCGTCGTCCGGCGGGCCCGCGCTGATCTTGACCGACGCCTCCTCCAGGGAGAGGGCGAGCAGCGTCGTCGCGGCGAGTTCCTTGCGCCCGGGGCGCCGGGCGTAGTCCCACTGGCCGGGGGTCGCGTGCTCGGTGAGCAGGCGCAGGCCCGTCAGCTTCTCGTCCGGGTCCGTGACCTTGCGCGGGACGCCGTGGATCATCGCGCTGCGGTAGTTGACGCCGTGCTCGAAGACCGAGCGGGCCAGGATCAGGCCGTCCACGTGGGTGACGGTGACGCAGATCGTCGCGGCGGGGTCGGCGGCCAGGCTGCGGCTGGCGACCGAGCCGTGCAGATACAGCCGGGTGTCGTCACGGCCGTAGACGGTGGGCAGCACCCGGGGGTGTCCGTCGACGACGACGCCCAGGTGGCAGATGAACCCCGCGTCCAGGATCGCTTCGAGGTCGGCGCGCTCCAGGCTGCCCTGCTCGCGCAGGCGGCTGTGGCGGGTGCGGTCGGTCTGCGGGAGCGTGGCGGGCAGGGGCGGGGACGACGGAACGGGCTGTCGCTTCTGCTGCTGGTCGGTGGTCACGCCTCCGCAAGCTACCGATATCGCGCCTGATGCGCCATCCCCCGACGGATAACATCCGGCGAGGCGGAGAGGTACGACGAAATCCGCACCCCGCGCACCATTCGTCCAACTCCGCCGCAGAGAATCCAACAACCCCCGCCGTGCGAGTGTTGTGACGTCCCGGCTCCCCGCTGTCTGATGGAGGCCATGGAGCTCCCCTACTTTGAGGACGTATCCCCCGGCACCGGCAGCCTCCCGCCCCGCGCGTGGTACGCGCGATCGGATGCCGTCTCCCTCTCCCTGAACGGCAGTTGGCGCTTCCGGCTCTCCCCCGCCGCCGACACCGCCGACGACTCCTTCGCCTCGGACGGCTATGACGCCGGGGGGTGGGACACCGTGGCGGTACCCGGCCACTGGGTGTTGCAGGGGCACGGCGCGCCCGTCTACACGAACATGGTCTACCCCTTCCCGGTCGACCCGCCCCGCGTGCCGACCGAGAACCCGACCGGCGACCACCTGCGCACCTTCGACCTGCCGGACGACTGGCCCGCGACCGGCGGCGGCACACTGCGCTTCGACGGCGTCGAGTCCTGCGCCCGCGTCTGGCTGAACGGCACGGAGCTCGGCGAGTTCAAGGGCTCACGCCTCCCGCACGAGTTCGCGGTCGGCCACCTGCTGAGGCCGTCGGGCAACGTCCTCGCGGTCCGCGTCCACCAGTGGTCGTCCGGTTCCTACCTGGAGGACCAGGACCAGTGGTGGCTGCCGGGCATCTTCCGCGACGTGACCCTGCTGCACCGCCCCGAGGGCTGCGTGCCCGACTTCTTCACGCACGCCTCGTACGACCACCGGGCCGGGACCGGGACACTGCGGGTCGAATCGGACGTGGACGGCCGGGTGACCGTGCCCGAGCTCGGGGTCGATGTCGCCACGGGTGAGTCCGTGACGGTGCCCGTCGAGCCCTGGACCGCCGAGACGCCACGCCTGTACGACGGGGTCCTGGCCACGGCGGGCGAGCGCGTCCCGCTGCGGATCGGCTTCCGTACGGTGGCCGTCGAGGACGGGCTCATCAAGGTCAACGGCCGCCGGATCCTGTTCCGCGGCGTGAACCGGCACGAGTTCCATCCGCGGACGGGCCGCGCTCTCGACCCCGCCACCATGCGTACCGACGTCCTCCTGATGAAGCAGTACAACATCAACGCGGTCCGCACCAGCCACTATCCGCCGCACCCCGCCTTCCTCGACCTCTGCGACGAGCTGGGCCTGTGGGTCATCGACGAGTGCGACCTGGAGACCCACGGCTTCACCGAGCAGGAGTGGCGCGACAACCCGGTCGACGACGACCGCTGGACGCCCGCGCTCCTGGACCGCGCGGCCCGCATGGTCGAGCGCGACAAGAACCACGCCTCGGTGATCATCTGGTCGCTTGGCAACGAGTGCGGGACGGGCCGGGGCCTGGCCGCCATGGCCGGCTGGATCCGCGCACGGGACACCGGCCGCCTCATCCACTACGAGGGCGACCCGTCCTGCGCGTACACCGACATGTACTCGCGCATGTACGCCGACCACCCCGAGGTCGAGCGCATCGGCCGGCGCGAGGACACGGGCGGACCGCAGGCACGCCGCCAACTCCCCTTCATCCTTTGCGAGTACGGGCACGCGATGGGCAACGGCCCCGGCGGCCTGAGCGAGTACCAGGAGCTGTTCGAGGCGCACGAGCGCAACCAGGGCGGCTTCATCTGGGAGTGGATCGACCACGGCATCGAGCACCCGGAGCTCGGGTATGCCTACGGCGGCGACTTCGGCGAGGAACTGCACGACGGGAACTTCGTCTGCGACGGCCTGGTCTTCCCCGACCGGATGCCGTCACCGGGGCTCGACACGTACAAGCGGGTCATCCAGCCGGTGCGTTTCGCGTACGACAAGGGCGCGGGGACGGTCAGGGTCACCAATCTGCACGACTTCGCGGACCTGTCCCACCTGTCCTTCGAATGGGTGTACCTCAGCGATGACGAAGCGGCGTACGAGGCAGGAGACCTGCCCGTGCCGCCGGAGCTCGGACCCGGCGAGTCCGTCGAACTGAAGCTCCCGGACCCGCCGCCCGCGAGCCGCGACGCCGAGACCTTCCTGCACCTCTCGGCCCTGGTGGGCGTCGAGACGAACTGGACCAAGCTGGATCACGGCGTCGCGCGAGCCGAGTTCGCCGTCACACCGCGTCCCGCCGTCCACGCCGCTTCCGGTGAACAGCCTGTGCGCGAAGGCGACTTCATCACCCTGGGCCCCGGCACCTTCGACGCCCGCACCGGCGAGCTGCACACGCTGAGCGGCATCCCCCTTTCCGGCGCTCCGCGCCTGGACATCTGGCGGGCGCCCACCGACAACGACAACGGGGCGTCCTGGCAGGGCGGGCGGCGCAACGGCCTGCTGTGGCGCGAGCTCGGCCTGCACCGGATGCAACACCGCCTCGATGCCGTCGAGTTGACCGACGACGCACTCACCGTCCGCACCCGCGTCGCGCCCGCCTCGCGCAACATCGGCCTGCGTACCGTCTACCGCTGGACGTCCGACGCCACCGGGCTGCGCCTGACGGTGTCCGTGCGGCCCGAGGGCGAGTGGACGGTGCCGCTGCCCCGGCTCGGCATCCGGCTCGGACTGCCGGCCGCGTACGGGCACGCGTACTGGTTCGGCGGCGGGCACGGTGAGGCCTATCCGGACACGGCGGCGTCGTCCCGCATCGGCACCTGGAACGAGCACGTCGACCGGATGCAGACCCCGTACGTGCGCCCCCAGGAGAACGGCGCTCGCGCGGACGTCCGCTGGGCCGAGCTGCGGGCGGGATTCACCGGCGAAGGGGTGCGGGTGGTCGGGGACCCCGCCTTCTGGTTCACCGCACGGCGCTGGACCACCGAGCAGCTGGACGCGGCGACGCACCGCACGGACCTCACCCCCGGCGAGACGGTGTGGGTCCATCTCGACCACGGCCAGCAGGGCATCGGCTCACAGTCCTGCGGCCCCGGGGTCCTGCCGCGGTACGAACTCCACGCCGCTCCGGCGGAGTTCTCCCTCACCTTCTCGCGCCGGGAGGCCGACTGACGGGCCTGGCCGGTCAGACGAGGGGTTCGCGCTCGCCCTGGTCGAGCCTGTACGGCGGATAGACGTCCGTGAGCAGCAGGCCGTAGGCCAGGACGCGCGCGACCCAGCGGTGCAGGCCCATGTTGAGGTCGTACATGCCACGGGGGTAGCGGCCGGTGAAGAGCAGGGTGACGCCCGCGTAGAAGGCGAGGAGTCCGGTGAGGCCGCCGTTGAAGCGGTAGCCGCCCGCCATCAGCGCGGCCACGATGAGCTGCGGAACGACAAGGAGCCAGCTCTTGACGAGGACGAGTCCACGGGAGAGGTGCTCGGGGTAGGCGATGTCCAGGTGGGCCGGGTAGTCGGCGACGTCGGCCAGGGCGAAGGGCGGATAGCGGTCGGTGGCAAGCGATCCGTACGCGTAGTACTCGACGCGCCAACTCCAGCGCAGCACACCGACGTTGTAGTCGAAGAGGAGCCGTGGATAGCGGCCGGTGAACAGGACCGCGAAGAACGCGACGAAGGTGATGAGCACGAAGCCGATCCACAGGAAGAGCAGGACGACGTAGTGCGGGATCGCGAGCAGCCATTTCACCAGCCAGAGCCAGCGGGAAAGGCCGGTGTCGTACTGCCCCTCCAGAATGACCGGACTGACCGGACTGACCGGGTGTTTGCCGAGCGAGGCCGGCGTGGTCGGCGTGGGCGTGGCGGACATGGCGGTCAACTCCCCTCGTCCCCGTGCTTGCCCTTTATGCCCACATGTACGACTGTGCGCGGGCGGCGGCAAGGAGTGGCGCGGCGTCCGTTTTCTTCAAGACGGGCCGGGGGCGACTGCCTACGCTCGGCAGCATGAACACGAACATCACACCCCGCTTCGATCTCATCGGCCTGGTCGTCTCCGACATGGCGGCGACCCTCGCCTTCTACCGCCGCCTCGGCCTGGAATTTCCCGCGGGTTCCGAGGACCAGCCGCACGTCGAGGCGGCGCTCCCCGGCGGTCTGCGCATCGCCTTCGACACGGAGGCGACCATCCGCTCCTTCGTCGAGAACTGGGAGCCGCCGCAGAGCCCGGGACGCATCGGGATCGCGTTCCACTGCGAAACCCCGGCGGGCGTGGACGCGGCGTACGAAGAGCTGGTCGGCGCCGGTTACCACGGTGAGCTCAAGCCGTGGGACGCCTTCTGGGGCCAGCGGTACGCCTCTGTCCTCGACCCCGACGGGAACGGCGTGGACCTGTTCGCGCCGCTGTCTAAGCCTGCCGGGGGCTGAGCAGCTCGCCCAGCGGCATCCCCGTCAGTTCCTTGACGTCACGTGCCAGATGGGCCTGGTCGGCGAAGCCCGCGACGGCCGCGGTCTCCGCGTAGGCAAGACCTCCCCTGGCCAGGGCCAGTGCGCGCTGCAGGCGCAGGACACGGGCCAGCGTCTTGGGTCCGTAGCCGAACGCGGCGAGTGAACGCCGGTGCAGGAGGCGGGCGTTGATGCCTGCCTCCTCGGCTGTCGCCGCGATGGACCGCCCCGCGTCCAGGGCTTGCACGACGTGCGCGAGCAGCGGGTCGGGAGGCTCGCTCTCGCCCGCGCGTGCGAGGGCGACGGACTCCAGGACGGCTGCCGGATCGCGGGCGGCGTCCATGCGCTCGGTCAGCCGGCGGGCCTCGGCGGACGGCCACAGGTCGGCCAGGTCGACGCGCCGGTCGCGGAGTTCATGGGCGGGCACGCCGAGGAAGGCGGGTGCGGTGCCCGGGTAGAAGCGCATCCCCACATACCGGGCGGCGACCCCGGGCTCCGGGCGGTACGCGCGGGTGTCGGCGCCCGCCACCATGAGCCTGCCCCCGGTCCACAGGAGGTCCATGCAGCCGTCGGGCAGGACGGGGTAGACGGGTCCTGCCGCACCGCCGCCGGTACGGGTCCACAGCACCGCGCCCGCGACACGGGACGGCCGCTCCGCGTACTCGACGGCTTCGTACGACACGCCTTCCAGGCTACGCCGCCCGGCGGTCACGCGACCCGCGAGCGGTGCTCCTGCGGGCTGACCCCGTACACCCGCTTGAAGGCGCTGGACAGGGCGAACGCGCTGCCGTACCCGACGCGGCGCGCGATCGCGGCAATGGTCTGGCCGCTGTCCCGCAGCAGGTCGGCGGCGAGCGCGAGCCGCCAGCCCGTCAGGTACGCCATCGGCGGCTCGCCCACGAGTTCCGTGAACCGCCGGGCGAGCGCGGCCCGCGAGACGCCCGCCTTCGCGGCGAGCCCGGCGATCGTCCAGGGGTGCGCGGGGTCGTCCTGGAGCAGCCGGATCGCCTGTCCGACGACCGGGTCCCCCATCGCCCGGTACCAGGCGGGGGCCTCAGCCTCCGGCCTGGAGAACCAGGCGCGCAGCGTGGCGATCATCAGCAGGTCGAGCAGCCGGTCGAGCACGACGTCCTGTCCCGGCTCGTCCTTGGCGATCTCGTCGGCGAGCAGCGGGGTGAGCGGGCAGTCCCACACCTCGGTGGGCAGGACCAGGAGCGGGGGCAGCGCGTCCAGGAGCCGCCCGGTGATCTCGCCGTGCGCCTGATAGGTGCCGATCAGCATCTCGGCGCGGCCGTCGAGCGATTCGCCCCAGGTGCGCAGGCCGAGGTCCTGGTACTGACCGATCGGGGTGCCGTCCAGGGGCACGCAGCGCTGGCCGGGGAGGATCTCGGCGCGGGGCGCCGTGTCCTGCTCGTCGGCGACGGTGTAGTGGTCGGGGCCGCGGGCGACGGCGACGTCTCCGGGACGGATCAGCTGGGGTTCGCCGCTGTCGGGCACGATCCAGGCGGTGCCGCGCACCATGATCATGACCGAGAGGGGTGCTTCGTCCGCGATACGGACGGACCAGGGCGGGTCGAAACACGCGCGGATCATGAACGCTCCCCGCGCGCGGGGGCCCTCCAGCAAGCCTGCGAGTACGTCCATGCCGGAAGAGTAGACGCACGCGTATGGGGGTGAGTCCCTGGCGGATGGTTCCTTGTGGCGGGCGGCAGTTGACTGGGACGCATGACAGAGAACGCGTCGCGGACGCAGAAGATGACAGTGCTGGTGACGGGTGCTTCCGGCAAGACCGGGCGCCGGGTCGCGGAGGCCGCGCAGGCGGCGGGACACACGGTGCGGGCCGCTTCGCGGTCGGGGGCGGTGAAGTTCGACTGGTACGACCCCTCGACCTGGGAGGACGCCCTTCGCGGCGCGGACGCCGCCTACCTCGCCTATCAGCCGGACGTCGGCGCGCCCGGCGCGGGCGAGGCGGTGGGCGCGCTGGCCCGGCAGGCGGTGGCGCTCGGGGTGCGGCGGCTCGTGCTCCTGTCCGCCCGGGGCGAGGACCAGGCGGAGCCTGCCGAGCGGGCGCTGCGGGAGTCCGGGGCGGACTGGACCGTCGTACGGGCGAGTTGGTTCGCCCAGAACCTGAGCGAGGGCCCGCTGCTCGAAGGCATGCGGGCCGGTGAACTGGTCTTCCCTGCCGGGGAGGTGCTCGAACCGTTCATCGACTCGCGGGACATCGGGGACGTGGTGGTGGCGGTCCTGCGCCCCGGCTCGGGTTACGCGGGGCGGGTCGTGGAGGTCTCGGGTCCGCGGCTGCTGTCGTTCCGCGACGCGGTGGCCGAAGTCTCGGCGGCTGCGGGGCGTGAGATCCGGTACGTTCCCGTCTCCGCCCGGGAGTACGGGGCCGCGCTCGCGGAGTTCGGGGTGCCGGCGGAGGAGAGGGAGTTCCTGGTCGAACTCTTCGAGACGAATCTGGACGGGCGCAACGCGTATCTCTCCGAGGGGGTGCGGGAGGTTCTGGGGCGGGCGGCGCGGGATTTCGGTGAGTTCGCCAGGGAGCATGCCGAGGCCGGCGTCTGGAAAGCGTGATCTTTCCCCAACCCCGCCCCTTCCCGAAAACCCGCTGCGCGGGGGCGTCCTCAATCGCCGGACGGCTGAAAGATTCAGCC